>NZ_JAYSCO010000019.1:0-85881 GCF_041914865.1 Pseudoduganella sp.
AAGCCCGCTAACGTGTGTTAGCGGGCTTTTTGCTTTTTAAACCCGGAAAACCGGGTCTGACCCAAGGGTCAGACCCCGTCTGCGCCACGGGCGCTGGTGTTGGTTGTGCGCTGTTGATCTTCGCCGAACGTCAAAGGCGTCAAACCCAACCCCCCTTGGGTCAGACCATGGTTTTCCGGTTGCTCGCAGTTTCTTTTAGAAAAGCCCGCTAACGTGTGTTAGCGGGCTTTTTGCTTTTACAGGTACTGCGCCCCTTTCGAATGTCCCATTTGGGACAAACACCCCCATCTGTCTCAATTGCGTATTTTTTTGACTCCGGCCTCTCTGGCCGGATAGTGTTTGCGTCCACCCTACCCAAAGGAGCAGACATGGAATTTCGCAAGACCCTGATCGCCCTGGCGGTCACCGTCGTCGCAGGACAAGCCAGTGCCGCCAGCATGATGGCCAGCCCCGTCGCCTTCTCTGCCCAGGAGAAAACCCGCCTGGTCTCCACTTTGAACAGTGAGCGCAGCAAACATGGCCTGGATGCCGACCACGGCTTCGCCATCGCCAGCCAGCACCCGGGTGAGCAAGGCAAGGCGATCAGCCGCATCAACCATACCTATAAGGGCGTGCGTATTTTTGAGTCGGAGTCGGTGGTGGTCACCGACCAGGGCGGCAATGTGCTGAGCGAATCGATCGGCGAGCGCCGCAAAGGCCTGGTTGGCAAGCGCTTTGACGTCAAGCCGAAGCTGAGCGATAAGGAAGCGATCGCCAAAGCGAGCAAGAGTATCCCGCCAACCAAAGGCGGTATCAGCCCGCCTTTGGCGGAGCTGGTGATCTTCCCGGTCATGAAGTCGGTACGCGCGCCGGGCGCGGAGAACAAGGCGGAAGACGAGCTGAATGCGGTGGACGTGCTGGACGTGGTCGACAGCTACGAGCTGGCCTACCACGTGAAGACGCGCGTCATGGACGGCGCCAACCCGGTGTTCTACGACACCATCGTCAGCGCACGCGATGGCCGCATCCTGGACCAGTGGAATATGGTGCAGAACGTGGTCGGCACTGGCTATAGCCAGTACAACGGTACGGTGCCGATCAACACCACCCTGAGCGGCGGCGTATACAAGATGATCGACGGCAGCCGTGGCACCGGCGGTGCTTTCGGTGCGATGGCGATCACCAATGCCGACCATGGCACCAGCGCCGGCCAGGTCTACTCGAATGCGACCAATACCTGGGGCGATGGCAAGCAGTACATTGCCGGCGGCAGCACGACCAATGCCAATGGCCAGACGGCGGCGGTGAACGCGCTGTGGGGCCTGATGAACACCTACGACATGCACAAGAATGTGCTGGGGTGGCAGTCGCTGGACGGGAACAATACGGCGACCCATATCGCGGTGCACGTCAACACCGCCTACGACAATGCCTACTACTCCGACGCATGCAAATGCATGTTCATCGGCGACGGCGGCTCCTACTTCAACAACCTGGGGTCGATCGATGTGATCGGCCACGAGATGGGGCACGGCATCACCGCTGCCACCTCGAACCTGACCTATCGCGGTGAATCGGGCGGGCTGAATGAGTCGTCGTCCGATATTGCGGGCGAGGCGGTGGAGGCGTACGCCCGTGCCGGCGGCACGGGTACGGCGCTGCCAGTACCTTCCGGTAATGACTGGATGATGGGGAAGGAGATCTCGAAGAACGGCCAGCCGCTGCGCTGGATGTACAAGCCAAGCAAGGATGGCAAGTCGCCCGATGCCTGGAAGTCGACCATCAAGCGCCTGGATGTGCATTACAGCAGCGGCCCGAACAACCGCATGTTCTACTTCCTGGCGATGGGATCGAGCGCCACGGTGGGCAGTGATTACTACTCGCAGTACCTGACCCAACAGCCGAAAGCCATGACCGGCATCGGCATCGACAAGGCTTACCGTATCTGGTTCCGCGCGAACAGCACCAAGTTCACGTCTTCGACCAATTACGCCGACGCTCGTTTGAAAGTGCTGGCAGCAGCGCAGGAACTGTATGGCGCGAACAGCGCCGAAGCAAAGGCAGTCCAGCGCGCATATGCTGCGATCAACGTCGGGGCTGACGTGGCGGAATAAGCCGCGCTGTCCTGTACTGGAAGGGCCACCGGTGCGAGCCGGTGGCCCTTCTTTTTAGTAGCGGTAGGACGCTTTCAGGACCACGTAGTCGACGCCGCTGTTCGGCTTCTTGATGCCGCCGTTGGAGAAGTGCTGCAGCTTGGCGGCGACTTCCCACTTGTCGAACACATAGCCAACGCCGATGTGGTCGCCGAACTGGAAGGCGGTCGACAAGCCGTCGTCATTGTTGTTGTAGGTGCGGGACAGCACGTGCGCGCCGATGCCGCCCTCGACATAGAAGCCCTTCTTGTTGGTATTCTCGAAGCGGAATACCGGGGTGAAGCCGAGGTCGATAATATTCTTCTTGGCGCCTGGTACATTGTTCCACTGGCGGCCTTCCCAGAAGCCGACGCTGGCGTCCCAGTAGCCGGTCAGGTGGGTGCCGTTGGAATTGAACCAGCTCCACTCGGGTTTGAAGTCCTGGGTGGCGCCCAGGCGCACCATGCGGACTTTGGAGGCCGAGCCGTATTCCACGTAAGCGGAGTTGACGTCGAAAGCGAAGGCGGATTGGGCCACGAGCAGAGCCGCAGCAGTTGCGAACAGTTTTTTGAAGTGCATGTTTTTTTCTCTCTAGTCCTTGCCACAGTCTCTTGATTTGCTGCGGCAGTGACGGCCATTTTACTTTTGTTCTGAAATTATTTCAGACGACCCCTAAATTGTTAGAATCATCGCAATATTGTCATATCTGGAGCCAATTGTGAGCCATCCCCTGCGAATTGCATTCCTTGGCATCGGCCTGATGGGGGAGCCGATGGTGCGGCGCCTGCTGGCGGCCGGTTTTCCGGTCACCGCCTGGAACCGTACTCCGGGCAAGGCCGGCGTGCTGGCCGAAGCCGGCGCCGATCCCGATGACGTGCTGCCGCACGCGGTGGCCGATGCCGCCGTGGTGGTGTCCATGCTGTCGGCCGGCGAGGCGGTGGGGGCGGTGATCGAGGCCGCGCTCGATGCGCTGCGGCCCGGCACGCTGTGGATCGATATGAGTTCGACGCGGCAGGATGAGGCGCAGGCTTTCCATGCCTTGCTGGCGGGGCGCGGGCATCGTTTTATCGATGCGCCGGTGTCGGGTGGGGTAGGCGGCGCGGCGGCGGGTACGCTGGCCATCATGGCGGGCGGCAGCGCGGCCGATTTCGAGGCGGCGCGGCCGGTGCTGGAAGCCATGGGGCGTCCCAGGCTGGTGGGGCCGGCCGGCAGCGGGCAGGTGGCGAAACTGTGCAACCAGCTGATCGTGGGCGGCACCATCAATATCGTGGCGGAGGCGCTGCTGCTGGCGCAGGCGGCGGGGGCCGACCCGGCTGCCGTGCGCGAGGCGATCCGGGGCGGGTTTGCGGAGAGCCGGGTGCTGGAGGTGCACGGGCAGCGCATGCTGGAGCGGAATTTCCTGCCGGGCGGGCAGGTGCTGACGCAGTTGAAGGACCAGCACAATGTGCTGGCGGCGGCTGCGGCGGCCGGGGTGGCGCTGCCCGTCACCAGCCTGGTGACGCAGCGCTATGAGGCGATCCGCGATGCGTATCCGCGCGCGGACCACTCGGCTGCGCTGCTCGGACTGGAGCAGCTCAATCCGGGCGCGCGCGTGGGGGATGGGGAAGACCGGCTGCCTTAGCTTCCCTTACTTGGGGAGGGCGGCTTCGGCCAGCTGGACCCAGAAGCTGGCGCCGATCGGCAGCAGCTGGTCGTTGAAGTCGTAGCTGCCGTTGTGCAGTACGCAGGGGCCGAGGCCGTGGCCGCCGTCGCGGTGCTCGCCGTCGCCGTTGCCAATGAAGATGTAGCAGCCTGGCTTCTCTTGCAGGAAGAAGGCGAAATCCTCGGCGCCCATGGTGGGTTCGATATTGTCGTCCACCATGGCCGCGCCCACCACCGACTTCATCACCTCCACGGCGAAGCGGGTTTCGCGCGCGTGGTTTACCAGCGGCGGGTAGTTGCGGCGGAAGGTGAATTCGACCTCCGCGTCGAAGGCGGCGGCGATGCCTTGCGCCAGCGATTGCATGCGCTGCTCCACCATGTCCAGCACTTCGGTGGTGAAGGTGCGCACGGTGCCGACCAGTTTCGCTTCGTCGGGGATCACATTGGTGGCGCTGCCGGCGTGGATCTGGGTGATCGACAGCACGGCGGTATCGAGCGGGCTCTTATTGCGCGTGACGATGGTTTGCCAGGCTTGCGCAATCTGCACCGCAGTCATGATCGGATCATTGCCCTTGTGCGGCTGGGCGGCGTGGGCGCCTTTGCCGCGCACGGTGACGTGGAATTCGTTGGAGGAGGCCATCATCGGCCCTTCGCACACGCCCAGCGTGCCCTGCGCCATGCCGGGCCAGTTGTGCATGCCGTAGATGGCGTCCATCGGGCATTTTTCGAACAGGCCGTCGCGGATCATCTGGCGCGCGCCGGCGCCGCCTTCTTCGGCCGGCTGGAACACCAGGTAGACGGTGCCGTCGAAATTGCGGTGCTGCGCCAGGTAGTGGGCGGCGCCCAGCAGCATGGCGGTGTGGCCGTCATGGCCGCAGGCGTGCATCTTGCCGGGGTGGCGCGAGGCGTGCGGGAAGGTGTTGATCTCCTGCATGGGCAGGGCGTCCATATCGGCACGCAGGCCAATGGCGCGCGCGGACGTGCCGTTCTTGATCACCCCCACCACGCCGGTCTTGCCCAGGCCACGGATCACGGGAATGCCCCATTCGGTCAGCTTGGCGGCCACCACGTCGGAGGTGCGGACTTCTTCATAGCAGAGTTCCGGATGCGCATGCAGGTCGCGTCGGATCTGCTGCAGCTCGGATTGAAACGCAATAATCGGGTCGATCAGTTTCATTGTTGTTCTCCATCGGTCCTGCCATTCTAGCCTCCCGGTAGGATTTTCTGGAATCGTTTACGATATTGGATTCCGCCGCCGCTAATCCATATCAAGATGTCTACCTTACAAGTCCGCGCCACCTGCCCGCACGATTGCCCCGATACCTGCGCCCTCCTGGTGACCGTCGAAGACGGCGTGGCGACCGAGGTGAAAGGCGATCCCGAGCACCCGACCACGGCCGGGGTGCTGTGCACCAAGGTGTCGCGCTATACCGAACGCACCTATTCGCCCGACCGGCTGCTGTACCCGCTGCGCCGCGTCGGCCGGAAAGGCGAGGGCAAGTTCCAGCGCATCAGCTGGGACGAGGCGCTGGACGAGATCGCGGCGCGCCTGAAGCCGCTGGCCGCGAGCGAGCCGGAAGCCATCCTGCCGTACAGCTATGCCGGCACCATGGGCCTGGTGCAGGGCGATTCGATGTCCTCGCGCTTTTTCCACAAGATTGGCGCCTCGCTGCTGGACCGCACCATCTGCGCCACCGCCGGCGCCACCGGCTACAAGTACAGCATCGGCGCCTCGATCGGCACCGATCTCGAGCAATTCCAGCATGCCAAACTGCTCATCATCTGGGGCGGCAACCCGATCGCCTCCAACCTGCATTTCTGGACCCGCGCCCAGGAAGCCAAGCGCAATGGCGCCAAACTGATCGCCATCGACCCCTACCGCTCGCTGACGGCCGATAAATGCCACCAGCACATCGCGCTGCTGCCGGGCACCGACGCGGCGCTGGCGCTGGGGCTGATGCACATCCTGATCCGCGACGACCTGCTCGACCACGATTACATCGCCCAGTACACGCTGGGTTTCGAGCAACTGCGCGAACGCGCCGCCGAGTGGACGCCGGAACGCACCGCCGCCACCTGCGGCATCACCGTCGCGGAAGTGGAAGGCCTGGCGCGCGACTATGGCGAAACGGCCAAGCGCGGCGAACCGGTGGCGATCCGCATGAATTACGGCGTGCAGCGCGTGCACGGCGGCGGCATGGCGGTGCGCAATATCGCCTGCCTGCCGGCGCTGGTCGGCGCCTGGCGCCACGCGGCGGGCGGCGTGCAGCTGTCCTCCTCCGGCACCTTCAAGAAGAACCTGGCTGCGCTGCAGCGCCCGGACTTGCTGGCCAAACAGCCGCGCACCATCAATATGACCACCATCGGCGACGACCTGCTGCGCCCGGCCTCGCCTGAGTTCGGCCCGCAGATCAAGGCCGTCATTGTCTACAACTCGAACCCGGTGGCGATTGCGCCCGATTCGTCCAAGGTGCAGGCCGGCTTTGCTCGGGAAGACCTGTTCACGGTGGTGCTCGAGCATTTCCAGACCGACACCGCCGACTATGCCGATATCGTGCTGCCGGCGACCACCCAGCTGGAGCACGTGGACGCTCACAGCGCCTATGGCCATTTGTACATGATGGCGAATAACGCCGCCATTGCGCCCATGGGCGAAGCCAAGTCGAACACCGAGTTCTTCCGCCTGCTGGCGGCCCGCATGGGGCTGGATGATCCCTGCTTCCGCGACAGCGACGACCAGCTGGCTTCGGTCGCCTTCGTGCAGTTCGACTGGGAGTCACTCAAGCGCAAGGGCTGGCAGAAACTGGAAGTACCGGACGCACCCTTTGCATGCGGCAATTTCCCCACACCTTCCGGAAAATGTGAGTTCTATTCGGAAAGCATGCGGCGCGATGGCCTGGACCCCTTGCCGGCCTATATCCCGAACTATGAATCGGCGGCATCTACCCCCGAACTGGCGGCAAAATACCCGCTGGCGATGATATCTCCGCCGGCGCGCAACTTCCTGAACTCGACCTTTGTCAACGTGCAAAGCCTGCGCGCCACCGAGGGCGAACCGCACCTCGACATCCATCCTGACGATGCGGCAACACGTGGCATCAACCACGGCGATATGGTGCGCATCTTCAACGATCGCGGCTCCTTCGTGTGCAAGGCGCGCGTCACCGCCAAGGCCCGGCCGGGGCTGGTGGTGGGGCTGTCGATCTGGTGGAAGAAGCTGGCCGGCGATGGCAAGAACGCCAACGAAGTCACCAGCCAGCGTTTGACGGACATGGGTCGCGCGCCGACGTTTTACGATACACTGGTCCAAGTCGAGAAAGCCGCTTGAGAATGACTTATGGGCACGTTAACACACCTGAAACTGCGCGCCAGGCACCTGGCGACAGCGGGTGTGTGCGCCGCCTTGCTGGCCGGTTGTGCCCAGTTCAAGTATTACTTCCAGGCGGCCCAGGGCCAGTACGCGCTCTGGTCCGACGCCCGTCCGGTCGATGACTGGATCGGCGACCCCAGCACCGATCCCAAACTCAAGGCGCGCCTGGAAAAGGCCAAGCTGATCCGCCGCTTCGCGGTCAAGGAACTCGGCTTGCCGGACAATGCCAGCTACAAGAATTACGCGCCGCTCAAACGCCAGTACGTGCTGTGGAACGTGGTCGCCACGCCGGAGCTGTCGCTGCGCCCGGTGCAATGGTGCTTCCCGATTGCCGGCTGCGTCAGCTACCGCGGCTACTACGACAAGGCCGACGCCGAAGCCTATGCCGAAGAACTGCGCGAGGAGGGCAACGACGTGCAGATCGGCGGCGTGCCGGCTTACTCCACTCTGGGCTGGTTCAGCGACCCGCTGCTGTCGACCTTCATCAACCACTCCGACGCCGAACTGGCGCGCCTGATTTTCCACGAGCTGGCGCACCAGGTGGTGTACCTGCAGGGCGATTCCAAATTCAACGAAGCGTTTGCCTCGGCGGTGGAAGAAGCTGGCGTGCAGCGCTGGCTTGAGCTGTACGGCAACGACGCCATGCGCGAAGCCTATGCGCGCTACAACGTGCGGCGCCAGGACTTCATGGCCTTGCTGGTCAAGCACCGCCAGATGTTGGCGGACAATTACGCCAGCAAAGCCAGCAAGAAGAAAAAGCGCGAAGAGAAGCTGCGCATCTTTGCCTCGCTGCAGGACGAGTACAAGGTGCTCAAGGCCAACTGGGGCGGCTACAACGGCTACGACCGATTCTTCGCGGAACCGCTTAATAATGCCCATTTGGCATCTGTTGCAACCTATAATGACCTGCTGCCAGGCTTCCGCGCTTTGCTAGCAAAAGAGAAGGCATTCCCCAACTTTTATGCTGCGGTGCGGAATATGAGCAACCTGCCATCCGTGGAACGGCATGAGCGCTTGCACGAACTGGCGCGCACTATGGCCCAGGCCAGCGATGCGGCAACTGCCGCCGCAGCAAAGGACGCAGGCGTGGTGAATTGATGTTGCTTTGCAGCAGAAAGGCCTGCTAGAGGACGCGTTCCAATTCCAGAAAATAGCTTGCCACTGTGCTTGCCCGCACGATAGCATCTAGAGTGCGGGAAAGCACGGCCGTTCTATTTTCGCAAATAATATATATAAAACCGAGACAAAGAGGCACAGGATGGAAAAAATCTGGTTGAAGTCGTATCCCCCCGGCGTTCCGAGTGAAATCGACGCCACGCAATACCGCTCACTGGTTCACCTGCTCGAAGAATCGTTCCAGAAGTACGCGTCGCGCAACGCCTTCGTGTGCATGGATAAATTCATCACCTATGCCGACCTGGATGCCCACTCCAAACGTCTTGGCGCCTGGCTGCAAAGCCGCGGCATGAAAAAGGGCGCACGCGTCGCCGTCATGATGCCGAACGTGCTGCAATACCCGATCGCCATTGCCGGCATCCTGCGCGCCGGCTACACCGTGGTCAACGTCAACCCGCTGTACACCCCGCGCGAGCTGGAACACCAGCTGAACGACTCCGGCGCGGAAGCCATCATCATCCTCGAGAATTTCGCCACCACGCTGGAACAGGTGCTGCCGCGCACCCAGGTCAAGCACATCATCGTCGCCAATATGGGCGAGATGCTGGGCGGCCTGAAGGGCCACATCGTCAACTTCGTGGTGCGCAATGTGAAGAAGCTGGTGCCGCCGTTTTCGCTGCCGAACGCGGTGCGCTTCAAGGATGCGCTGGGCCATGCCAAGAGCATGAAGCTGACCGCCGTGGAGCTGCGCCACGAGGACGTGGCCTTCCTGCAGTACACCGGCGGCACCACCGGCGTTTCCAAGGGCGCCACCCTGACCCACAAGAACATCATCGCCAACCTGCTGCAGATGCAGGCCTGGTCGGCGCCCAAGCTGGCCGACCTGCCGCCGGACGAGCGCACCATCATTTGCGCACTGCCGCTGTACCACATCTTCGCGCTGACCGTGTGCGCCATGTGGGGCATGCGCGAGGGCGGCCTGAACGTGCTGATCCCGAACCCGCGCGACATCGGCGGCTTTATCAAGGAGCTGCAGAAGTACCGCTTCAATATGCTGCCGGCGGTGAACACGCTGTACAACGCGCTGCTGAACCACCCGGACATCAAGAACGTCGACTTCTCCGGCCTGAAGGTCGCCAACGGCGGCGGCATGGCGGTGCAGAAGGCGGTGGCCGACAAGTGGCTGGCGCTGACCGGCGTCACCATCGTGGAAGGCTACGGCCTGTCCGAAACGGCGCCGGTGGCGACCGCCAACCGCTTCGACAGCACCGAGTTCTCCGGCATGATCGGCATGCCGATCCCGTCCACCGACGTCGCCATCCTGGACGATGCCGGCAACGAAGTGCCGCTTGGCACGGCAGGCGAGATCGCCATCCGCGGCCCGCAGGTCATGGCCGGCTACTGGAACCGTCCGGAGGAAACCGCCAAGGTCATGACGGCCGACGGCTACTTCAAATCGGGCGACGTGGGCGTGATGGATGAACGCGGCTACGTGAAGATCGTGGACCGCAAGAAGGACATGATCCTGGTCTCCGGCTTCAACGTCTACCCGAATGAAATCGAAGACGTGGTGGCAGCCCACCCGGGCGTGCTGGAATGCGCCTGCATCGGCGTGCCGGACGAGCATTCCGGCGAGGCGGTGAAAGTGTTCGTGGTGAAGAAAGACCCGAACCTGACGGCCGAAGCGCTGATGGAACACTGCAAGCAAAACCTGACCGGCTACAAGAAGCCGAAATACATCGAGTTCCGCACGGAGCTACCGAAAACTAACGTTGGCAAGATCCTGCGCCGTATGCTGCGCGACGAAAAGCCTGCCGACGACAAGAAGGCGGCATAAGGCTGCCACTGCATACGAAAGGCAATATGATGGAAAAAATCTGGCTCAAGTCCTATCCTGAAGGCGTTCCTGCGGAGATCGATGTTTCGCAGTACCGTTCCGTGACCCACCTGATGGAAGAGACCTTCCAGAAGTTCGCGTCCCGCAACGCCTACGTTTGCATGGACAAGTTCCTGACCTACGCGCAAGTGGACCAGCTGTCGAAGCAGTTCGGCGCATGGCTGCAATCCAAAGGCCTGCAGCCGGGCGCGCGCGTTGCCATCATGCTGCCCAACGTGCTGCAATATCCGGTGGCGCTGGCGGGCATCATCCGCGCCGGCTACGTGGTGGTCAACGTCAACCCGCTGTACACGCCGCGCGAACTGCAGCACCAGCTGAACGACTCCGGCGCAGAAGCCATCATCGTGCTGGAAAACTTTGCCACCACCGTGGAACAGGTGGTGGCCTCGACCGGCGTCAAACATGTGGTGGTGGCGAGCATGGGCGACCTGCTGGGCGGCCTGAAAGGCGCCATCGTCAACTTCGTGGTGCGCCACGTGAAGAAGATGGTGCCGGCCTGGAATATCCCCGGCCACACCAGCTTCAAGCAGGTGCTGGCGGAAGGCTCGCGCCTGCCGCTCAAGTCGGCCGACCAGAAGCCGAGCGACATCGCCTTCCTGCAGTACACCGGCGGCACCACCGGCGTCTCCAAGGGCGCCGTGCTGCTGCACTCCAACGTGGTGGCCAACATGCTGCAGAACGAAGCCTGGCTGCAGATGAAGCCGAGCAATGAGCAGATGGTGTTCGTGGCCGCGCTGCCGCTGTACCACATCTACTCGCTGACCATTTCCTGCTTCATGGGCTGGAAGACGGGCGGCATGAACATCCTGATCCCGAACCCGCGCGATATCCCGGGCTTCGTGAAAGAGCTGGCCAAGTACCGCGTGACCGTTTTCCCGGCCGTGAACACCCTGTACAACGCGCTGCTGAACAACCCGGACTTCGCCAAGCTGGACTTCTCCAGCTACAAGATCTGCAACGGCGGCGGCATGGCCGTGCAGCAGTCGGTGGCCGACCGCTGGCTGAAGGTGACCGGCACCCCGATCATCGAAGGCTACGGCCTGTCCGAAACCTCGCCGGTGGCCACCGCCAACCGCGTCGACATCAAGGAATTCACCGGCACCATCGGCGTGCCGATCCCGTCGACCGAAGTGGCGATCCTGGACGACGACGGCAAGGAAGTGCCGATCGGCTCGGCCGGCGAAATCGCCATCCGCGGCCCGCAGGTGATGGCCGGCTACTGGAACCGTCCGGACGATACCGCCAAGTCGATCACGCCCGAAGGCTTCTTCAAGACCGGCGACGTCGGCATCATGGACGACAAGGGCTTCGTGCGCATCGTCGACCGCAAGAAGGACATGATCCTGGTGTCCGGCTTCAACGTCTACCCGAACGAAGTGGAAGGCGTGGTGGCGGCCCACCCGGGCGTGCTGGAAGTGGCTTGCGTAGGTGTACCGGACGCCAACTCCGGCGAAGCGGTGAAACTGTTTGTTGTACGCAAAGATCCGAACCTGACGGTGGAAGCGTTGCAGGAATTCTGCAAGCACGAATTGACCGCGTACAAAAAGCCGAAGTATATTGAATTCCGTGACGAACTGCCGAAGACGAACGTCGGCAAGATTCTGCGCCGTCAGCTGCGAGACGAAAAGAAGGCAGCATAAGCCGGCACGCTTGACCTGGCTCAAAAAGGGGCTCCGGGCCGGCTGTAAAGTGGAAAGAACCACCTGCGCAGCCACCGGAAGCCACTTATGGGCCATCTATATAACTTCGCACTTTCCCTCTCCACCGAAGGCCGCCGCGCGCTGCGCCAGCGCGAAGGTTTAAGCGGCTACTACGAAACAAGCCTGCCCGACATGACGCCCGACCAGGTCGAGGCGGCATTCGATATTGCCGTGCGCAGCTCCGAGCGCGCCGTGCAGCGCCAGGTCAGCCATCATCCCCTCACGCAAGCCCAGTTCGATGCGCTGGTCAGCTACACCTACAACCTGGGCACCGGCGGCGCCATGATGGTGTTGCGCCGGATCGATGTGGGCGACCTGGAAGGCGCGGCCGATGCCATGCTGCGCCAGCCTGCTACGCCGGCCGGCCCGGCCAGGCGCCGCCTGGACGAAAGCGCGCCGTTCCGGGGCAGTGTCTAGGCTTCGCGCCGGGGACCGGCCACGCCGCCGGCGACACTGAAGCGCGCCAGCGTGGCGCAGGCACTGCGCGCATCGCGCACATTCTGCAGTCCCTCGAAGGCCACCGTGGCGCGCTCGGGGCGCAACTCCAGCAGCATGAAGCCGCGCTTGTCGCTTTGCCCGAAATGCAGGTGGCGGTTCATGTCGACGTATTGCTGCGTGCGCGCCTGCGGGCGCGAGCTGGACGTGATGGAGGTGCCGCAGAATTCGGTGGCGATGACCGGGTTGCCGGCGCTGGCCGGCCGGGCCGGATCGCGCCGCAGGTCGGCGGCGAAGAAGGTGTGCACGTCGCCCGACAGCACGAGCGGGTTGCGCGCGGCCTGCAGCGCGTCCAGCAGGCGCTTGCGGGCGGCGGCGTAGCCGTCCCAGCCATCGGTCCAGAAGCGGCCGTCGCTGTCGCTGGCCAGCGGCACTTGCGACAGCTGGGCCACCAGGGTTTGCTGGGCGATGATGTTCCAGCTGGCCTTCGATTCCTTCAGGCCCTGCGCCAGCCAGCGCTCCTGCTCCGCGCCCAGCATGGTGCGGCGCGGGTCGGCCAGGGCGGCGCAGGCGCGCCGGTAGACCGAGGTGGAGCCGCCGCGGCCGGCCGGCTGGCAGGCGTGCGGCGAACGGTACTGGCGCGTGTCGAGCACATGGAAGCGCGCCAGCCGACCCCAGTCGTAGCGCTGGTAGATGCGCTGCGCGCGCAGCGGCTGGTGCTCGAAGAAGGCCTGGTAGGCGGCGGCGCGGCGCTGCACGAAATCGGGCGACAGCAGTTCGTCGCGGTGCGGGCTGTAGTCGTTAGCCACTTCGTGGTCGTCCCATGTCACCAGCCAGGGCGCGGCGTGGTGCGCCGCCTGCAGGTCGGCGTCGCTCTTGTACTGGGCGTAGCGCGCGCGGTAGTCGGCCAGGGTATAGCTCTCGTCGCGGCGTATGGCGCTGGCGGGGTGCTGCAGGCTGTATGGGCCCCATTCGTAGATGTAGTCGCCGAGGAAGGCCACCAGGTCGGGCGCGGCGCGCGCGATATGGCGGTGCGCCGCGTAGTGGCCGAACTCCCAGTGCTGGCAGGAGGCGGCGGCCAGCTTCAGCATGCCCGGCATGGCGTCCGGCGCCGGTGCGGTGCGGGTGCGGCCCACCGGGCTGACAGCGTCGCCCAGCATGAAACGGTAGAAATACCAGCGGTCCGGCTCCAGGCCGCGCACGTCGACGTGCACGCAGTGCGCCAGCTCCGGCGCGGCGACGGCGGGGCCGCGCGCGGCGAGGCGGGTGAAGCCCTCGTCATGCGCGACTTCCCAGCGCACTTGCTGCGCAATGGGCGGCATCGACGCCGCGTTGAGCGGGTCGGGCAGCAGCCGGGTCCAGAGGATGACGGAGTCGGGCAGCGGCGCGCCGGAGGCGACGCCGAGCGAGAAGGGGTAGGCGCCGTTGGCGCCGCTGCGCGCTTGCGCGGGCAGGTGGGGCGCCAGCGCTGCCAGTGCGGCCACGCGGGCCGCAGTCTGGAGCAGGAGGCGGCGCCCGTCTTGCATCGCTTACAGCAGCGATTCCAGCGGCGGTACCGGGCGCGGTTTGCGGTCCGGGCCGGTGGCGACGTAGGTCAGGGTGGCTTCGGTCACTTTGACGATGTTGGCCTGCAGGCGGTTGCGTTCCGCATAGACCTCCACGTTGACGGTGATCGAGGTATTGCCGACCTTGACGATGTCGGCGTAGAAGGACAGCAGGTCGCCCACAAACACGGGGTTCTTGAACACGAAGGAATTCACGGCGATGGTGGCGACACGGCCATTGGCGCGGCGGGTGGCGGGCAGCGAGCCCGCAATGTCGACCTGGGCCATGATCCAGCCGCCGAACACGTCGCCATACACATTGGCGTCGGACGGGGCGGGCATCACGCGCAGTTCAGGCATCTTGCCCGGCGGGAGGCTGTTACGTGGGGTTTCTTGTTGTTGGGTGCTCATCGCGAATTCTCATGAAGGACTACAATTGACGGAATTTTAAACCAGCCAGCCCACGCACGTATGCGCCGCTACCCGAACACCCCGCCGCCGCCGCCCGGCCAATCGCAAGGCGACCTTGCTACTCTGAAAACATTGCTGCCTTATCTCTGGGTCTACAAGTGGCGCGTGCTGGCGGCGCTGCTGGCGCTGGTCGGCGCCAAGGCGGCCAACGTCGGGGTGCCGGTGGTGCTCAAGCAGCTGGTCGACGATATGACGATCAAGCCGGGCGATCCGCGCGCGCTGCTGGTGCTGCCGGTCGCCACGCTGGTGGCGTACGGCGTGCTGCGCCTGTCCACCACCGTGTTCACCGAGCTGCGCGAATTCCTGTTCGCGCGCGTCACCCAGCGCGCGGTGCGCACCATTGCGCTGAAGGTGTTCCGCCACTTGCATTCGCTGTCGCTGCGCTTCCACCTGAACCGGCAGACCGGCGGCATGACGCGCGACATCGAACGCGGCGCGCGCGGCGTCAGTTCGCTGATTTCGTACACGCTGTTCAATATCCTGCCGACGCTGGTCGAGATCACGCTGGTGCTGGCCTACCTGGTGCTGCATTACGACGTGTGGTTCTCCGTGATCACCTTCTCGGCGCTGGTGACCTACATTACCTTCACCATTGTCGTGACCAACTGGCGCACGCACTTCCGCCGCACCATGAACGACCTCGATTCGAAGGCCAATACCAAGGCCATCGACTCGCTGTTGAACTATGAAACCGTGAAGTACTTCGGCAACGAGGACTACGAGGCCAAGCGCTACGACGAAGGCCTGCAGCGCTACGAGAAGGCGGCGGTCAAGTCGCAAACTTCGCTGTCGCTGCTGAACACGGGACAGTCGGCGATTATCGCGATTGCGGTCACGCTGATCCTGTGGCGCGCGACGCAGGGCGTGATCGACGGCACGATGACGCTGGGCGACCTGGTGCTGGTGAATGCCTTCATGATCCAGCTCTACATCCCGCTCAACTTCCTGGGCGTGATCTACCGCGAGATCAAGCAAAGCCTGGCCGACATGGAGCGCCTGTTCTCGCTGCTGAACGAGAACCGCGAAGTGGCCGATGCCGAGCATGCCAGGCCGCTGCAGCCGCAGGGCGCGGAAGTGCGCTTCAACCACGTCGACTTCAGCTACGACCCGAAGCGGCAGATCCTGTTCGATGTCGACTTCACCATCGCGGCCGGCACCACCACCGCCATCGTCGGCCACAGCGGCTCCGGCAAATCGACCTTGTCGCGCCTGCTGTACCGCTTCTATGAGGTGGACAGCGGCAGCATCACGATCGACGGCCACGACCTGCGCGACGTGACGCAGGATTCGCTGCGCCATTCCATCGGCATCGTGCCGCAGGATACGGTGCTGTTCAACGACACCATCGAATACAACATCGCCTACGGCCGCCCCGGCGCCAGCAAGGAAGAAATCGTCGCCGCCGCGCGCGCCGCCTCGATCCATGACTTCGTGGCCAGCCTGCCGGATGGCTACGAGACCATGGTGGGCGAGCGCGGCCTCAAACTGTCCGGCGGCGAGAAGCAGCGCGTGGCGATTGCGCGCACGCTGTTGAAGAACCCGGCCATCCTGATCTTCGACGAAGCCACCTCCGCGCTCGACTCCAAGTCGGAGCAGGCGATCCAGGCGCAGCTCAAAGAGATCGCAAAAAACCGCACCACCATGGTGATCGCCCACCGCCTGTCGACCATCGCCGACGCGCAGCAGATCATCGTGCTCGATCACGGTAAGATTGTGGAGCGCGGCACGCATGCCGCGCTGCTGGCGCGCGAAGGCTTGTATGCGCAGATGTGGGAGCGCCAGCAGGCGCGCGGCGACGTGGAACAGTCCTCGCCGGCGGACGGCGAGCTTGTCACTCAAGGAGGTTAAGGATGGCGGTGAAGAAGGTGTTGGCGGTAGCCCTGGCGGGCATTGGTGTGCTGGCGCTGGCGGTGGGCGTCAACACGGCGCGCAGCGGCAGCAAGCAGCTGGCGGTGGCGCCGGTGGCGCCGCTGCAGCTCGACGAGGGCGCGGCGGCGCAGCGCCTGGGCGAGTCGCTGCGCTTCATGACCATTTCCGACGCCACGAATGCCGACGCCAATGCAGCCGAATTCGACAAGCTGCACGCCCACCTGCAAGCCAGCTTCCCGCGCCTGCACGCCGCGCTCAAGCGCGAGAACGTGAACGGCAAGGCCTTGCTGTACACCTGGCAGGGCAGCGACGCCAACGCCGCGCCGGTCATGTGGATGGCGCACCAGGACGTGGTGCCGATTGCGCCCGGCACGGAGAAGGACTGGCAGCAGCAGCCCTGGAGCGGCGCGGTGCACGAGGGCTACATCTGGGGCCGCGGCGCCTGGGACGACAAGGGCAACCTGTACGCCCAGATGGAGGCGATAGAAATGCTGCTGGCGGCCGGCTTCCAGCCGCGCCGCACGCTGTACCTGGCCTATGGCGCCGACGAGGAAGTGGGCGGCAAGCGCGGCGCCGCCGCCATCGCCGAGCTGCTCAAGGCGCGCAAGGTGAAACTCGATTACGTGCTGGACGAAGGGCTGATGATCGTGCAGGGAATGGTGCCGGGCCTGGAGCCGGCGGCGGCCATGATCGGCGTGGCCGAGAAGGGCTATGCCAGCTACAAGCTGGAGCTGGAGGTGCCACCCGGCCACTCCTCCATGCCGCCGCAGCAAACCGCCATCGGCATGATGAGCCGCGCCCTGAGCGCGCTGGAGGCGAACCCGATGCCGGTGCGCATGGCGGGCCTGCCGCAGCACAGCTTTGAAACGCTGGCGCCGGAGATGGGCGGCTTCAACCGCGTGGCGCTGTCGAACTTCTGGCTGTTCGGGCCCATGCTGGAACGCATGCTGGCCAAGTCGCCCAGCACCAATGCGCTGATGCGCACCACCACCGCGCTCACCATCGTCAACGCCGGCGTGAAGGACAATGTGCTGCCGGGTACCGCCAGCGCCACTGTCAATTTCCGCCTGCTGCCGGGCGATACGCTGGCCGGGGTGGAGCAGCATATGCATAAGGTGATCGGCAACGACAAGATCCGCATCGCGCCGGACGGCAATTCGAATACGGAAGCCTCGCGCGTGGCGCGCACGGATGGTCCCGCCTATGCCGCCGTGAACCGCACCGTGCGCGAAGTGTTCCCGGATGTAGTGGTGGCGCCCAGCCTGATGATCGGCGCCACCGACTCGCGCTACTTCGACGGCATGAGCGACAGCGTGCTGAAATTCGCGCCGGTGCGCGCCAGGCCGGAAGACCTGCCGCGCTTCCACGGCACCAACGAGCGCATGTCGGTCAAAGGTTATGCGGACATGATCCGCTTCTACCACCGGCTGCTGAAAAACAGCGGTTAACTGCCTTAGCGGTTGAGCAGAAGATTCACCGCCGTCAGAATTGCAGCGGAATTGCTAAGCAGAACAATGACGAGCAGGCCGACAATCCAGCGCAACTGCTCGTCCTGCCGTTTTTGCCATGCTTCGAAGCGTGCAGCCATTTGCTCGCTTAGCCGTTGTTCGGCGGCAAGCACCGCCACAAGGATTTCGTTGCGAATCCGATTCGATGCTCGTGCTCGTCATTGGGCGGCTGGGGCGAACGATCTGCCGGTGAGTTCATTTCAGGCTCCTATGGCAAGCGCTGGATGATTGGACCAGGGCAGCCTGCCGGAGTTCCCGCCGGGCGAAAAAAAACCGCCCGGAGTGGGCGGTCTTTCTTGGGGCGCGCTGCGCTTATGGCAGCGGGCGGTCCGCCAGTTCGCGGTCGTCGGTGGCGACCAGTTCGCCCTCCCACTTGGCCACGACAGCGGTAGCGATCGAGTTGCCCACCACGTTGGTGGCCGAGCGGGCCATGTCCAGGAAGTGGTCGATGGCGAACAGCAGCACCAGGCCCGCTTCCGGAATATTGAACTGGTGCAGGGTGGCGGCGATCACCACCAGCGAGGCGCGCGGCACGCCAGCCATGCCCTTGGAGGTCAGCATCAGCACCGCCATCATGGTCATCTGGGTGCCCAGCGACAGGTCGATGCCGTACGCCTGGGCGATGAAGATGGCGGCAAAGGTGCAGTACATCATCGAGCCGTCCAGGTTGAAGGAGTAGCCGATCGGCAGCACGAAGGCCGCAATACGGTTACGCACGCCGAAACGCTCCAGGCCTTCCAGGGTTTTCGGGAAAGCGGCTTCGGAGGACGCGGTGGAGAAGGCCAGCAGGGTCGGCTCCTTCACTTCCGAGATCAGCTTCAGCACGCGCTTGCCCAGGAACAGGAAGCCGGCGAAGATCAGCAGGGCCCACAGCACGGCGATGGACAGGTAGAACTCCGCCATGAACACGCCGTAGGTTTGCAGCACGCCCACGCCGCTCTTGGCGATGGTGCCGGCAACGGCGGCGAACACCGCCAGCGGCGCGAACTGCATCACGTAGCCGGTAACCTTCAGCATGATGTGCGCAACGCCGTCGACCGCTTCGATCAGCGGTTCGGCCTTGGCGCCCACGGCGGCAGCAGCGGTGCCGAAGAACAGCGAGAACACCACGATCTGCAGGATCTCATTCTTGGCCATGCCGTCGACGATGGAGGCCGGCACCAGGTGGGTGATGAACTCTTTCAGCGACAGGCTGGCCGTCTGAAGGGTGGCAGCGGCGGCGGCGCCATCGGCCGGGATATGGCCGACCAGGGCGTCGCCTGGGCGGAACAGGTTGACCATGACCAGGCCCAGGGCCAGCGACATGACGGAAGCGACGAAGAACCAGCCCAGCGTCTTGATGCCGACGCGGCCCACTTCCTTGGTGTCACCCATGCGCGCAATGCCGACCATCAGGGTCGAGAACACCAGCGGCGCAATGATCATCTTGATCAGGCGCAGGAACATGGTGGTGATCAGGGACATGTAGTCGGCAAAGCTGGTGGCGCCAGCCTTGTCAAAAGATACATTGATGATGTAGCCGGCGATGATGCCGAGCACGAGGCCGACCATAATGTATGTAGTCAGGCGGTTTTTATTGGCCATGAGCAAGATTCCTGATGAGGGGCGGATTTGCCGTTAGAATGAGGCGCTTAATGATGGGTTATTAAGCAAGTCCCGAAGTATCCTTGTGGTGCTAGGCCACTGTCAAGCGAGAATAAACCTGCTGAAACGCCAAAAAGATGATCGCAATTAAAGACTTAAGTAAGTGGTACGGCAATTTCCAGGTGCTGGCGGAGTGCAGTACCGAGGTGGCCAAGGGCGACGTCATGGTGATTTGCGGGCCGTCCGGGTCTGGCAAATCGACCCTGATCAAGACGGTCAACGGGCTGGAACCGTTCCAGAAGGGCGAAATTATTGTCGATGGGACATCAGTGGGCGCCAAAGGCACCAATTTGTCGGCCCTGCGCGCCCGCATCGGCATGGTGTTCCAGAATTTCGAGCTGTTTCCCCACCTGTCGGTGCGCGAAAACCTGACCCTGGCCCAGGTCAAAGTGCTGGGCCGCTCGCAGGACGAGGCCAATGAGAAGGGACTGAAATACCTGGACCGGGTCGGCCTGCTGGCACACCAGGATAAATATCCGAGCCAGCTGTCCGGAGGCCAGCAGCAGCGCGTGGCCATCGCCCGCGCCCTGGCGATGGACCCGATCGCCATGCTGTTCGACGAACCGACGTCCGCGCTGGACCCGGAAATGATCAATGAAGTGCTGGACGTGATGGTCGGCCTGGCGCAGGAGGGCATGACCATGATGGTAGTGACCCATGAAATGGGCTTTGCCCGCAAAGTGGCCAACCGTGTTGTTTTCATGGACAAGGGCCGCATTCTGGAAGACTGCAGCAAGGAAGAATTTTTCGGCGCGCCGCGTTCCGAGCGCGCACGGGACTTTTTAGCGCGTATCATCCACTAACAGGGCGGGTCGTCGTCCCCGCCAGCGGAGGACACCATGACCTGTCTGCGCCTGTTTCCCCTCCTGTGCCTGTGCGTGGCGGCGAGCGCCACCGCGCAGGACGCCACCGGCACCCTCGCCAAGATCAAACGCAGCGGCCAGATCGTACTGGGTGTGCGCGACGGCTCGGTGCCTTTCTCCTACCTGGACGACAAACAGCAGTACCAGGGCTACTCGGTCGACCTGTGCCTGAAAATCGTCGAGCACCTGAAGGCGCAGCTGGCCATGCCGGGGCTGAAGGTGGCCTACAACCCGGTCACCTCGGCCAACCGCATCCCGCTGATGGCCAACGGCACCATCGACCTGGAATGCGGCTCCACCACCAATAATGCGGAGCGCCAGCAGCAGGTGGCGTTCGCGCCCACCATGTTCGTCATTTCCAGCCGCCTGCTGACCAGGAAGTCGTCAGGCATCCGCTCGCTGGCGGACATGAAGGGCAAGACCCTGGTGGCCACCGCCGGCACCACTTCGCTCAAGCAGCTGACGGCGCTGAACGCGCAGCGCGGGCTGGGCATGAAAATCCTCACCGGGCGCGACCACCCGGAATCCTTCCTCATGCTGGAAACCGGGCGCGCCGTGGCGGAGGCGAACGACGACATCCTGCTGGCGGCCCAGGTGGCCAGCGCCAAGGCGCCGGGCGACTACGTGATCGGCAGCGAGGCGCTGTCGGTGGAACCCTACGGCATCATGCTGCGCAAGGGCGACGCACCGTTCAAACAGGCGGTCGACGCGGCGCTGGCCAAGGTGTACCAGTCGCCCGAGATGGCGCGCATTTATGACAAGTGGTTCATGCAGCCGATCCCGCCGCGCGGCGTGAACCTGAAATTCCCCATGCCGGCCGCGCTCAAAGCGGTGCTGGCGAAACCGACCGACTCGCCCGATCCCGCCGCCTACGCCGCCACGGGCCAATAGGCATGCACTACAACTGGAACTGGCGCATCTTCTGGGAGCTGTCGCCGGACGGCGTGCATACCTATTGGGACACGCTGTTGTCCGGGCTGGCCTGGACGCTGGCGACCTCGCTGGCCGGCTGGGCGATGGCGCTGGCGCTGGGCATCGCGGTCGGCACCCTGCGCACGGCGCCCAACCGTTGGCTGCGCCGCCTGGCGATCTGCTGGGTGGAAGTGTTCCGCAACATCCCGCTGCTGGTGCAGATGTTCCTGTGGTTCTTCGTGCTGCCCGAGCTGCTGCCGCGCGCCGCCGGCGACTGGCTCAAGGCGCTGCCCAACGCGCCCTTCGTGACGGCGGTGCTGTGCCTGGGCTTTTTCACTTCCGCGCGGGTGGCGGTGCAGGTGGCGGCCGGCATCAACGCGCTGGCCGGCGGGCAAGGGCTGGCGGCGCTGGCGCTTGGCCTGTCGCGCGCGCAGGCCTACCGCTATGTGCTGCTGCCGCTGGGACTGCGCATCGTGCTGCCGCCCCTGGCCAGCGAGTTCCTCAACATCATCAAGAACAGTTCGGTCGCGCTCACCATCGGCTTGATGGAGCTGACCGCCAGCGCGCGCTCGATGCAGGAATTCTCCTTCCAGTTCTTCGAGGCTTTCGCCGCCGCCACGGTGATCTACGTCATCGCCAACCTGATCGTGGTGGCCGGCATGACGCTGCTGGAGCGGCGCCTGGCGCTGCCCGGCACGCTGGGCGAGGCGCAGGGCGCGAGGAGGGCCGCCTGATGCTGGCCAGCTTCGACTTCAGCGTGATCGCCGGCTCCTGGGTCTACCTGTTCGAGGTAGGCATGCTGTTCACGCTCAAGCTGACCGTGCTCGCCATGCTGGGCGGCGTGGCGCTGGGCACCCTGCTGGCGATGGCGCGCCTGTCCGCATGGCGCCCGCTGGCGCTGCTGGCGGCCGCCTACGTCAACCTGATCCGCGCCGTGCCGCTGGTGCTGGTGATTTTCTGGTTCTACTTCCTGGTGCCCTACATCGCCGCGTGGATGCTCGGCAAAGCCGAACCGGTCAAGGTCGGCACCTTCCTTTCCGCGCTGATCACCTTTACCTTGTTCCAGGCCGCTTACTACTGCGAGATCATGCGCGGCGGCATACAGTCGATCCCGAAAGGGCAGGTCCACGCCGCGCAGGCACTGGGCATGAGCTACTGGCAGACCATGTCGAAAGTAGTGCTGCCCCAGGCCTTTCGCAATATGTTGCCAGTCCTGCTAACACAGACCATCGTATTGTTTCAGGATGTATCACTGGTCTACGTGCTGTCGGTGCCCGATTTCGTCGGCGCCGCCAGCAAAATCGCGCAGCGCGACGGACGCCTGGTCGAAATGTACCTGTTTGTGGCGCTCGTATATTTCGTAATGTGTAGTTTGTTATCGTGGCTGGTGCGCAGGCTGCAGCGGGCGTACCATGTCGGGTCATGAAGATGACTAAACTTTCGGTTGGCGCCTTGATGGTGCTGGGAGCGTTCGGCAGCGCGCATGCTGCGGGACGCGTGGTGGCGGATGTGGCGCTGACGCAGGCGACGATTGTCGATGTGGCGGGCGGCAAACTGGTGCAGGGCAAGGCCGTGCTGCTGAAGGGCGGCGATATCCTGGCCGTGGTCGACAGCGCCAAAGTGAAAAACTACGCGCCCAGGCGCACCGTCAAGCTGCCGGGTAAGTACCTGATGCCTGGCCTGTGGGATACCCACGTGCATTTCGGCGGCGGCCCCGCCCTGATCGAGGAAAACAAGCAGCTGCTCGGCCTCTACCTGGCGCACGGCATCACCACCGTGCGCGATTGCGCCGGCGACCTGTCCGACACCGTGCTCGATTGGCGCGACCTGATCCGCCAGGGCAAGCTGGTGGGCCCGAAGATCCTTGCCTCCGGCCCCAAGCTGGAGGGCTACAAGCCGCTGTGGAAAGGCACCATTGAAGTCGGCACGCCGGAGGAAATCAGCAAGGCGCTCGACTACCTGCAATCGCGCAGCGTGGACTTCGTGAAGATCACCGAGAACACCATGCAGCCGGAGATTTTCCTGGAAGCGGTGCGCCAGGCGAAAGCACGCGGCATGCAGACGTCCGGCCACCTGCCGGTGCAGCTGACGCTGGACCAGGTGATGCAGGCGGGGCTGGGCAGCATCGAGCACCAGTCCTACGCCCTGCGCGGTTCGACCCCGCGCGAAGCCGAGCTGACGGCGCAGGTCGCGGCCGGCAAGCTGACTTCGCGCGAAGCCATGCGCGCCAGCATCGAGAGCTTTGACGAGGCGACCGCGCGTGCCACCTTCCGCCGCATGGCCGCTGCCGGCATGTCGATCACGCCGACCCTGGTGGGCTCGCAGGTGACGGCCTACCTGGACCAGGACGACCACGCGCACGATGACTACCTGAAATACATCGGCAAGGGCCTGCGCAAGACTTATGAATGGCGCGTGCAGCGCGCGGCCAAGGACGATGCGGCGGCCATCGCCTATCGCCACGCCTCTTATGAGAAGGCGGCCTCGCTGCTGCCGCTGATGCAGCAGGAAGGCGTCAACATCATCGCCGGCACCGATGCCGGCTTCCTGAACTCATTTGATTATCCGGGCCAGGGTTTGCACGATGAGCTGGGCATCTTCGTGAAATACGGCCTGACGCCGCAGCAGGCGCTGCAGGCGTCGGTGATCAACGGCCCGCGTTTCATGGGCAAGCTGGAGCGCTATGGCGCAGTGGCGCAGGGCAAGGCGGCCGACCTGCTGGTGCTGGACGCCGATCCGCTGCAGGATATCGCCAACACGCGCAAGGTGCGCCTGGTGGTCGCCCAGGGCAAGGTGTACGAGCGCTCCAAGCTGGATGCCATGCTGGAGTCAGCGCGCCGGCACGCCGAGGAGCACCCGGCGCCGGCGACCGAGTAAGCTAGCCGCGCCAGGCCTTTTCGATGGCCGCGATGTCGATTTTCCCCATCGTCATCATGGCCTCGAAGGCGCGCTTGGCGGCCGCGCGGTCCGGGTCGGTGATCGCTTCGAGCAGGATACGCGGCGTAATCTGCCACGACAGGCCCCAGCGGTCCTTGCACCAGCCGCAGGCGCTTTCCTGGCCGCCGTTGCTGACGATGGCGTTCCACAGGCGGTCGGTCTCGGCCTGGTCCTCGGTGGCGATCTGGAAGGAAAAGGCCTCGCTCTGCTTGAACTGCGGGCCGCCGTTCAGGCCGACGCAGGGAATGCCGGCCACGGTGAACTCGACCGTGAGCACATCGCCCTGCTTGCCGTCCGGGTAGTCCCCCGGCGCGCGCAGGATGGCGCCGACCGAGCTGTCGGGAAAGGTTTCGGCATAAAACTTGGCGGCGCCAAGCGCGTCATTGTCGTACCACAGGCAGATCGTGTTCTTGTTGGGCATGATAGGTCTCCTCACGGATGGCGGCGGGAGACGCCAATATCGCACATTCTCGCGGCGCGGGCGGTCCAGAAGGTAAAATGGCGGGATTCGTTTTATAGGAAAGCCTGCCGCCATGAGTGACTTCGAGATCCCACAAAGCATCACCATTACCCGTCCAGACGACTGGCACCTGCACCTGCGCGACGGTGCCACCATGGCCAGCGTGCTGCCGGACACTGCGCGCCAGTTCGGCCGCGCGATCGTGATGCCAAATTTGAAACCTCCGGTCACCACCGTGGCGCAGGCGGCTGCTTACCGCGACCGTATCCTGGCAGCCCTGCCGGAAGGCATGGATTTCGAGCCGCTGATGACGCTTTACCTGACCGACAACACCTCGCCGGATGAAATCATCCGCGCGGCGGACAGCGGTTTCGTGCACGCGGTCAAGCTGTACCCGGCCGGCGCCACCACCAATTCGGACGCGGGCGTGACCGACCTGGCCAAGTGCTACAAGGTGCTGGAAACCATGCAGGAAGTGGGCATGCCCTTCCTGGTGCACGGCGAAGTGACCGACCAGGACATCGACCTGTTCGACCGCGAGGCGGTGTTCATCGAGCGCGTGATGCGCCCGCTGCGCAAAGACCTGCCGGCGCTGAACATCGTGTTCGAGCACATCACCACCAAGGACGCGGCGCAATACGTGGCTGAGGCGGAAGGCCCGATCGCGGCCACCATCACGGCGCACCACCTGCTGTACAACCGCAACGAAATCTTCAAGGGCGGTATCCGCCCGCATTACTACTGCCTGCCGGTGCTGAAGCGTGAAGAGCACCGCCTGGCGCTGGTGACGGCGGCGACCAGCGGCGACGAGCGCTTCTTCCTCGGCACCGACTCGGCGCCGCACGCGCAAGGCGCCAAGGAAGCGGCCTGCGGCTGCGCCGGCTGCTACACCGCGCTGCACGCGATGGAGCTGTACACCGAGGCCTTCGCCCGCGCCGGTGCGCTGGACAAGCTGGAAGCCTTCGCTTCCCTGAACGGCCCGGCCTTCTACGGCCTGGAGCCGAACAAGGGCAAGATCACCCTGAAGCGCGAGCAGTGGACCCTGCCGCTCGACCTGCCGTTTGGCGACTCGAAGCTGATCCCGCTGAACGCCGGCGAAACGATCAACTGGAAAATGGCCTAAGTGTTTTCAGAGATCGACTGGTCCCGCCACTGGTTCGCATCGGTGCGGGACGCGGCCAGCCGCATCGACCTCGCCCTGCCCAGCGTCGTTGCCCCGTTCTGCGAACAGGCGGCGGCGCTGGGGCTGGTCAACCATGCCGGCCAGCCGCTGCGTTTCGTGCCACAGGCCGACCTGCCGGAGGGCACCGCCTATGAGGAGTTCATCGGCGCCACCGGCCAGGTGCCCACGCGCGACAACCTGCACGATTTCTTCAACGGCCTGGTCTGGCTGACCTTCCCCATTATCAAGCGCGAACTGAACGCCTTGCAAGCGGCGCAGATCGCGCAGGACGGCGTGGGCAAATCGCGCGGTCCCGCGCGCGATGCTGCTACCATCTATGACGAGAATTCGGCCCTGCTGGTGGTGCGCGACGATGCCGCCGGCGCCGCCCTGGTGGATGCCCTGCGCAACCACCGCTGGCGCGAAGCCTTCGTCGAACGCGCGGCGCAGTTCGGGCCGGCGGCGCAAGTCTGGCTGTTCGGCCACGCACTGATGGAAAAGCTGGTGGCGCCGTACAAGGCCATCACCGCCCATACGCGGGTGGTGCTGGCGGGCGACGACTATTGGGCGCTGGACGATGCGGGCCGGCGCGCCTGGCTCGACCGGGCCGAGGCGCGGCGCCTGGCCGACGAGGGCCTGGCCAAGGGCGGTTTCACGCCGCTGCCGGTGCTCGGCATTCCGGGCTGGTGGCCGCAGCAGGACGAGGCTTTTTACGACGATGTGACGGTATTCCGCCCCAAGCGGCATGCCGCCTGACCAGGAGCATGAGAATGGAAAAGATTATCCGCTGGGGCATCCTCGGCACCGGCAAGATTGCCAAGGCTTTCGCCACCGCGCTGCGCGAGGTGCCGGATGTGGAATTGGCGGCGGTCGCGTCGCGCAGTCTCGATAGCGCTACCAAGTTTGCAGCCGAATACGGCGCGCAGCGCGCCCACGGCAGCTACCAGGCGCTGGCCGACGACCCGGGCGTGGACGTGATCTACATCGCCACGCCGCACGCCATGCACCACGAGAACGCCATCATGTGCCTGCAGGCCGGCAAGGCGCTGCTGATCGAGAAGGCGTTCACCCTGAACCGCCGCCAGGCGCAGGAAATTGCCGACCTGGCCCGCGCGCGCAAGCTGTTCGTGATGGAGGCGATGTGGACGCGCTTCCAGCCGGCCATGCTGGAGGCCAAGCGCCTGATCGATATGGGCGAGATCGGCCAGGTGCGCAACCTGCAGGCCGATTTCGGCTTCCCGGCCGATGCCGGCCCGGAGCACCGCCTGTTCAATCCCGCCCTGGGCGGCGGCGCGCTGCTGGACCTGGGCATTTACCCGCTCTCGATGGCGGCTTTCTTCCTGGGCCCGGTCGCGGGCGTGAAGGGCTATGGCGAGCTGGCGTCGACCGGTGTCGACATGCAGGCCAGCTTCGCCCTGCAGCACGAAGGCGGCGCGCTCTCGGTATGCACCTGCAGCCTGAATACGCGCACCCCGACCACGCTGACCATCTGCGGCGACAAGGGCTTCCTGCGCCTGCATGGCCGCTTCCACCACACCGAGCGCTTCACCATCGGCCTGAACGATGGCAGCGAGCGCGAATTCCACTTCCCGCGCATTGGCAACGGCTATGCGCACGAAGCGATGGAAGTGGGGCGCTGCCTGCGTGAAGGCCTGCTGGAGAGCCCGGAAATGCCGCTGGGCGAGTCGGTGGCGCTGATGGGCGTGCTGGACCAGCTGCGGGCGCAAATCGGCGTCCGCTACGATGTCGACTAGGCGACAGTTCATTACAAAATATTCGTAGCCCTTCAATTGCTAAAAAGCTATTATCACCTTTTTAACTAAAATTGGAGGGGGTTTCATGCATCAAGCAATCGTGAAGCTGGCAGGCGGCGTAGCGCTGGCATTGGCATCCGGCGCGGCATCGGCGCATTGGACGACCACCAATTTTGAAATTGCCGGCCCGATCCAGGAAGTCCCTGGCCCGATGGCGCGCTGCCCATCGCAGTTCGGCGGTACCGTGACCGGCCATGGCTCCAGCCAGGTGCTGGGGCGCGTGGCCTTTGTCGCCAGCGACTGCATCACGCCGAACGGGGTGATCTACAACTTCGACCGCGGCCGCTTCATCATCATGACCCTGTCCGGCGACCAGATCTACGCCGACTACAGCGGCCAGTTCGTGCCGACCGGCCAGGGCGCCAACTATGTGTTCAGCGGCGCCTCCTTCCGCATCGTCGGCGGCACCGGCCAGTTCATGTTTGCCACCGGCGGCGGCCAGCTGACCGGCAGCGAGGACATGGTGACCGGCGTCGGCAACATCAAGCTGTCCGGCCGCATCAGCTACTGGGCGCGTTAAGCGGTCGCCTGGCCGGTCGCCAGCAGGAAATGGCGGCATCCTTTAAACTGGCCCTTTGCCAGCCAGGATGCACGCCATGCTCAACAACGACCGCCACCTGAATCTCAAGACCATCCTGGTCACCACTGGCGTCGTGCTGACGCTGTCGATGGGCGTGCGCCACGGCTTCGGCTTCTGGATGCAGCCCATCTCGCAGGCCAACGGCTGGAGCCGGGAAACCTATTCGCTGGCGCTGGCGCTGCAAAACCTGCTGTGGGGCGCCTTCGGCCCTCTGGCCGGCATGGTGGCGGACCGCTATGGCACCCAGCGCGTGGTGATCGCCGGCGCCCTGGCCTATGTGGCGGGCTTGCTGTGGATGGCCATGGTGACCCAGCCGGCGCTGTTCATCATCGGCTCCGGCGTGTTCATCGGCCTGGGCCTAGCCTGTACCGCCTTCGGCGCGGTGAGCGGCATCATCGGCCGCGCAGCGCCGGTGGAGAAACGCTCGTGGGCCTTCGGCGTGTCCGGCGCCGCCAGCTCCTTCGGCCAGTTCCTGATGATGCCGGTCGAGCAGCAACTGATTTCGCACATCGGCTGGCAGAACGCCTTCTACGCCCTGGCCGGGGTGGTGTTCCTGCTGATGATCCCGATGTCCTCCTTCCTGCGCGAGCCCAGGCACGCGGTGGCGGCTGGCGACAGCCAGCAGAGCGTGGGCGAAGCGCTGCGCGAGGCGGTCGGCAACCGCTCCTTCCTGCTGCTGGTGGCGGGCTATTTCGTGTGCGGCTTCCAGCTGGTGTTCGTGGGCGCCCACCTGCCTGCCTACCTGAAGGACAAAGGCATCGTCTCGCCCGGTGTGGCGGTGATGGCGCTGGCCCTGATCGGCCTGTTCAACATCTTCGGCTCGTTCGCCGCCGGCCAGCTGGGTGGCAAGCTGCCCAAGCGCTACCTGCTGTCCACCATTTATTTCGCCCGTTCGCTGGTGATCGGCCTGTTCCTGCTGGCACCGTTGACGCAGTGGTCGGTCTACCTGTTCGCGGCGGCCATCGGTTTCCTGTGGCTGGCCACGGTGCCGCTCACCAACGGCATCATTGCCGGCGTGTTCGGCCTCAAGCATATGTCGATGCTGGCCGGCGTGGTGTTCCTGTCGCACCAGGTGGGCAGCTTCCTTGGCGTGTGGCTGGGCGGCTACCTGTTCGACCTGCGCGGCAGCTACGATGTGGTGTGGGGCATCACGCTCGGCCTGGGCATCTTTGCCGGCCTGGCCAACCTGCCGATCGACGAGCGTCCGCTGCTGCGCGATGCCGGCGGGCTGAAAGCGGCCTGAGATGAAGCGCCGCCTGTTGCAGCTGGGCCTGTGGACACTGGTGGCGCTGGTGCTGGCGCTGGCGTTCGCGGCCTACCTGCAGCCCGCCTTCATGCTGGACCTGGCGAACCGCATTTACCTCTGCTTCTAGGAATTGCCTGTCGATAATTCTTACAGCCGCTTAGCGTCTGAAATCCACCTGTAATCAAATCAGTTGCTTAGCAGGTGGCATGGTGTGTGCTTAGACGATTGCCGTTTTATCGTTCATCACTTCACCAAAGGAAGCTAACAATGTCGATTCGTACCAAAATGTTCGGGGTAGCGCTGTTGGGCGCTTTGATGGGCCAGGCGCACGCCGGTGTCACTTTTACGTTCACCCAGTCGGGCGGCAATGTCCTGATGCAGTCGTCGGGCGTGCTGGACACGTCGAAGCTGGTTGCCGCCAGTGTCTTTGGCTGGGGCGGCGTGGGGATCGAGACGAATGACGCTCCGGGGTCGGACATCATGGGCGACACCTCGGCGGGCGGCGTCGACCTGGCATTCCGCTTCAGTGCCGGCAGCAACCACAGCGCCTGGATCGGCAAGCTGTTCACCAGCGATAATTTCCTCTGGACGAGCAACGGCAGCACCCAGTTTGCGACCTACACCCAGGACAACGGCACGCGCGTCCCAGGCATCGCCATCGAAGCCGCCGACCTGGTGGGCAGCCAGTGGACGCCGGACGTGTCGTGGCTTGTGGCAGGCTCCTTCGCCAGCCTGGGCCTGACGGCCGGCACCTATACCGTGACGGATGCGCGCAGCAATGAGTTCATCACCATCCAGGTCGGCGAGCGCCAGCCGCCGCAGGACGTGCCGGAGCCAGGTTCGCTGGCCCTGCTGGGCCTTGGCCTGGCCGGCACCGCGTTCGCACGCCGCCAGCGTAAAGCCTGACCGCGACAGGCGCGCCGCTCAGGCGCGCTTGCGTGACTTGCCGGACTTCTGCGCCAGCTGGGTTTTCTTCTTCGCAGGTTTGGCGCTGGCGACGCGGGTCGCCTTGCCTTTGGATTTTTTGCCGGCGCCGGCCTTGCTGCGCGGGGTCGGTGGGACTTCTTCCACGCCGGTGCGCTTGGCGCGCATGGCCGACGGCAGCGCGCCGTCCTCCAGGTTGGCCAGCAGGAAGCGGTTCGGATCGATGCGCATGCCGTCCTGGTAGGCCTCCAGGTGCAGGTGCGGGCCGGTGCTGCGGCCCGTGGCGCCCGACAGGCCGATCAACTCGCCCGCCGCCACGGTATCGCCCACATTCACGTGGCGTTTGTTCAGGTGCGCGTACAGCGAACGCAGGCCGCCTTCGTGTTCGATCACCACCACATTGCCGTATTTGCGGTCGCCCTTGTAACCCATGCTGGAGGCCACCACCGTGCCGTCATTGGTGGCCATGACTGGCGTGTTGTGCGGTACCGAAAAATCGATGCCGCCATGCGCCCGGCGACCGCGCGCGGCGCCGAAGAAGCTGCTGACGCGGCCCGAGTCGAGCGGCAGGCGCCATTGCTGTTCCTTCGGCTGCTCCGGCGGTGGCGCGTCCAATGGTTCAGGCATTGCGGCCGCCTGCTGCACACAGTGGGCAGCGGCCAGCAGCGCCAGTAACAGGAAGTTGGTGATCTTTGCCATAAGCGGGCGAGTTTCGCATACTAGTTGCGTTCTGGCAAATGCGTAAGTAACTGACAATTTTTCTTTCCTTAGTCGAAGGCGTGCGTGTAGTTGAGGCGCAAAGTGGCGCCGCCGCGCGCGGTGATGGCCGACTGGCGCCAGGCGCCGCTGTCGCTGTCGTGGTAGCGGTAGGCGGTGCTGCGATCCGGATGCAGCACGTCGCTGATGGCGATGCGCCATTCCTGGCGCGGCGACGGCTTCCAGGCGGCGCGCAAGTCCAGCTTGCGCTGGTAGGGCGCCAGGGTGCTGGTGATGTCGGAGTCGCGGCTTGGGCCGCCGGCTTCGTAGCTGTATTCGGCATCGAAACTGAAGGCGCCCGGCTTGTAGCTGAAGGCCGCCATGCCGCTCAACGGGGCCTGGCGGTCGAGGCGGTTGTCCGGACCCGGGACGCGCTCCAGGCGCGAGCGGTTGATGCTGGCGTTGGCGCGCAGCGACATGGCCGCCGTGAGCGGCAGGCGCGCTTCCAGCGCCAGGCCGTAGGCGCGGGCGCCGCCATGATTGGCGGGCATGGCGATCCAGCGCTTGCCTTCGCGGTAGAGCGTGGTCAGGATCACGTTGTCGATATCGCGCGCGTAGATGCTGGCGCTGAGCAGGCTGTCCTTGGCCCAGTAATAATCGATGCCGGCGTCCAGCCCCCACGCCAGTTCCGGGCGCAGGGTGGGGTTGCCTTGCGTGTCGGGGTTGGTGGCGCTGTTGTTGTTGTCGGAGGTGAAGCGGCGCGGGATCAGGTCCAGCATGTTCGGCGCCTTGTAGCTGCGGCTGGCGCCCAGGCGCAGCTGGCTGTTGCCGGGCAGCTGGCGCATCCACTCCAGCACCGGGCTGATGACGGTGCTGCGCTGGCGCACCGATGCCGTGTGGCGGTCGTGCGCCGCGGTGCGCATGGTTTCCCAGCGCAGGCCGGCCGACCAGGCGTCGCCGCCGCTCTTCCATTCATCCTGCGCGAAGGCGGCCAGGCGTTCGATGCGGCCGTCGTAGCGGTCGTCGCGCAGGAAGTTCAGCGCGCCGGCGGGGCTGTACTCGTGTTCGACGCGGGTTTGCATGCGCTGCAAGGCGGAGCCGTCCCAGCCTGCCACCACGGCGTGGCCGTTGCCGAGCGGGTGGGAATATTTGCCGCCGTAATTGAAGCCGTGCTCGCGGATGTCGCCATCGACGCGGCGGGTCGTGGGGCCGGGGCCGTGCAGCGGCATGCCGGCGAAGTCGAAGCCGGTGTCGCGCGGCGCCGTGCTGGCGCCCAGTTTGAGTTCCCACTGCGCCCCGTTTGCGAGCTTGCGCTGCCATGCCAGCTCGCTGCGCAGGAAGTAGCTTTGCACATCGAAACGGCTGCCGACGCTGGCGAAGTCGCCAGTTTCCCCCTGCAGCACTTCTTCCCGCGAACGATAGCTGATGCTGCGGCGGGTGATGGTGGCCAGGCTTTGCAGCGAGAACTGGTCGCCGCCGCTGGTGCTCCAGTTCAGGCGCGGCGCGAGATTGAGCGTGCGGGCGGTATTGTCTTCATGGCTGCGGGTCAGGCGCTGCAGCCCCGGCTCGCTGTCGGCGATGTTGCGGTCGGCCGGCGTGCTGGGGCGGGCCAGCACCACGCTTACGCTGTGCGACCAGCCGTCGGCCTTGCCGCTGCTTTGCGCGCTGAGGCGGGGCGACCAGGCGCCGTGCAGGCCGTCCACGCCAACCTGCGCTTCCTGCGTGCTGCGCCGGATGCTCTTGCGCAGCACGATGTTGATGGTGCCGGCAATGCCTTGCGTGCCCAGCACGGCGGAAGCGGTGCGCAGCACTTCCACCCGTTCGATCACCTCCGGCGGCAGGCTGTCGAGCGCGAAGCCTTGCGGCGCCGGCTGGCCGTTCAGCAGCACCTGCGTGTAGCCGTTGCCCAGGCCGCGCATCCTGATGCCGGCCGTGTCGCTGATGGTGATGCCGGGCAGGCGGCGCAGCGCGTCGGCCAGCGTGCGGTCGCCGTGGGCGGCCAGGTCGTCGCGGGTCAGCACCAGGGTGCTGGCGGTATCTTCCTTGCGCTGGTCGATGCGGGCGGACTTGATTTCCACCACCGGCTGCGCGGATGCAGCCTGGCCTGCCAGCGCGGCGGCCAGCATCAATACGGTCTTCTTCATGCGTTTCCTCGGGATGCGCGCCGCCGCTGCCGGGCGCAGGCGCGGCAGGCGGAAGACGATGCGGGTTATCTAGCTGCTGCGGCTGGCTTTAAGGCGTTGCAGCGCAGTCTTGGTGGCGTTGGCTTCCAGGTTGCCGAGCAGTTGCTGCGGATCGATGTTCTCGCCGTGGCGGCTGATTTCCAGGTGCAGGTGCGGGCCGGTGACCTTGCCGCTGGCGCCGGAGGTGCCGATCTGCTGGCCGGCGGCGACGCGCGCGCCTTCCCGCAGCTGGCGCTGCTCCAGGTGAGCATACAAGGAGCGCAGTCCATTGGCATGTTCGATGACGATCACCTCGCCCCACTTTGCCTCGCCCATGTAGCTGTTGGTGGACGTGAGCACCACGCCGTCGGCCGGGGCCACGATCGGCGTACCGCGCGGCGCCGCGAAATCCATGCCGCCATGCGGGCGGCCAGTCGGAGCATGGCGGATGCCGAAGAAGGCGCTGACGCGCAGGCGCTGCATTGGCGCTTGCCAGGGCTGTGCGCCTGCAGCACCGGCCGGCGTGGCGCCATCAGCGGAGGCGGAGCCGGCGGCGTTGGCGGCGGCAGCCACGGCGCCAGGCGCGCCGTCCAGGCGCCATGCCAGCGCCGGTTGCAGCAGCACGCTGGCGAGCAGCATGGCAGGCAGCGCGGCCCAGCCCAGGGCGGCGGCGCGTGGCATGGCTGGCACGCCATCGCGGATCATGCCGATGCGGGCGGCGACTGCATCCACCACGCGGCCGCCAAAGGCCAGCGCCGTGGCCTGGTCGGGAACGGCTTGCATGCGCATCTGCGTCACCAGTGCGGCGGCATAGGCGCGGCGCTGCGCGGCGGGACGTCCTTCGAGCACGGTGCGGTCGCAGCCAAGTTCCTGCGCCCAGGCCATCTGCTTGCCCAGGCGCGCCACCATGGGGTTGAACCATTGCACCGCCTGCAGCAGGAAGCTGAGGTGCATCCACAGGTGGTCGCGCCGCGCGAGATGGGTCAGCTCATGCTCCACCACCAGGCGTTGCTGGGCGGGGTCGAACGCGCGCAGGTGGCGCGGCAGCAGCAGGACAGGGCGCAGCAGCCCGGCCAGCATGGGCGCGATGGGCGCGTCGATCTCGCGCACTTCCGGCAGCGCGCGGTGCAGGTTGGCGAAGCCGGGATGCGCCGCCAGTTCGTAACGGTCCAGGCGCCGGGCCGCCGCCAGCAAGGCGTCCAGGTGGCGCCGTGCTTGCAGCCAGCGGGCGCCGGCGGCGGCCAGGCCGGCGGCATAGATGGCGAGCCATGCGTAGCCCAGCCAGAGCAGGGCCGGTGCGGGCGCGAGCGGGGTGGCGCCATCGTCGGTGGCGTCGTCACCACCGGACGCAGTGTGATTGCCGCCGTGCGCTGCCAGCGACGGGGCGCGCGGGTCGGCGCCGCTCACTGTCGCCGCTGGCAACTCCAGCACCGGTACGATGGCGGGGCGCCAGCTGGCGGGCAGCAAACCGAGGGCAAGGCTGGCGGCGACGGCGGCAACGGCCAGCAGCCATGGTGCACGGCGCGCCTGCAGGGCGGGCCAGGTGCGGGCGGCGAGGCGCAGCAGGAGCCAGGCGCCGGCGCCCGCCAGCACGCTGGCCAGGCAGGCTTGCAGGAAAACCAGTGGGAACATGGCTTACTCCTGGTCTTCCGGCCACTCGCTCAGCAACTGCTCCAGTTCTTTCAGCTCGTGCTGGTTCACCAGCTTGGAGCCGGTGAACATATTGACCGGCAGCGGCGCGTTCATTTCCATTACGCGGTGGCTGAAATCGTGGGCAAATGCAGCCAGCGTTTCAACCTTTTCCAGTACTGGCGCGTATACGTTCATACCGTGGGCGGAATGCAGGCTGATCATGCCTTTCTCCAGCATGCGCTCCAGGGTTTTGCGGGTGGAGGAATAGGACCAGGCCAGTTCCTCTTCCACCCGGTCGTGGATTTCACGGGCGCTGAGCGGATGCTGCTTCCACAGGGCTTTGAGCAGGGTCAGTTCTGTAATCGATGGAATGGCCATGGGGGCTCCTTGTGACGTATGACGGCAGTATGCGACAGGTGTCGCACTATTGCAAGGAGTTTATGCGACACGTGTCACATGCGTTATCATTGGACTATATGAAGAAACTTGCAATCATCATCACTGCATTTGCCGCCCTTACCGCATGCAGCGGCAAGCGGCTGACGGAGGCGGACGTACGGGCCGTCATGGGAGGGGTGGAAGCCTCGGTCAAGCGGCATGATGCCAACGGCCTGGTCGCCCATTTCGCCCCCAACGCCATGATCATGGTCTCCATGCCCGGTACCAGCGGTGGCGGCCTGTCGCGCATGAGCGTGGGCGAATACAAAACCATGCTGGAGGGGCTGTGGAAGGTGCAGCTGCAGTCCAGCTACGAGGTGAGCAACCGCGAAGTCGCGCTTGCCGCCAACGGCCGCACGGCCACGGCGCGCGATATCGCGAAGGAGATCGTGCTGCTGCCGGGCGAGCGCATGGAGTCGCTCAGCAAACAGAAAGCGGAAATCGCGCTGGTCGACGGCGTGCCGCGCATTATTTCGCTGACGGCGGAAGTGGAGTCGCTGACCGCCACGCCGACCACGGCGAAGAACTGACTTGGTCGTTTGCCCAAAATGCGAGCACGTCCGGCCGCCGGACGCCACCAATCCTGAGTGGCAATGCCCGGCCTGCGGCGTGTGCTATGCCAAGGTTGCGGCGCGCAAAGCCGAGCCGACGGCCGCGCCGCGCGCGCCCGCGCCGCCACCGCGGCCGGGCGGAGGTTCCACTTTCGTGTGGGGACTGATCGCCGTTGTGTGCCTGATTGTGTTGTTCGGGACGTCCGAATGGAACAAGTCCTCACGCTGGACCACGCTGGCCAAACACATCGCACCGGGCGACATCGTGATGTATGCCTACGATGGCTGCGAGCCGGCATCGGCCGCGCGCGAGCACTTCCAGAACTACGACATTGCGTATACCGAATGCGATGTGCAGAAGGATGCGCAATGCTACCGCCAGTGGCAGGCGTTGAAGACCAAAGGCGTGCCTGCGTTCCTGATTTATGGCAAAGATGTGCAAGCTGGCTTCAGCAAGGACGCTTTGTATAAGGCCCTGGTGCGCAAACGCGAGGAGTGATGCATTCAATGATGGGCGGACGAGAAAACGGATAAGACATCTTTTTGTCCGAAGTGTGCCTATGTGCGCCGCAGGGACGCATAGGGCACCGTCAACAGGCGATGGTTCGAGGATTGGACAAATGATGAAGATATCTGCTGTGTTGCTGAACCTGATTTGCGTAGCTGCGATAGCCCAAGAGGCTCCGTTGCCAGAGGTTGAGCGGTCGAGTATCGAGTACAAATCCCCAGCTGAAGCGTTGACAGCGCTTCGCTCAAAGCCAGGCGTCGAGATCGATGTGCGGGATGGCTGGACTATCGCCTTCGACCCGGAGTCGCATGTGGTCTGGTCATTCCCGCCTCAGAAACACGCATCATACCCGTCTGTAGTGAAGCGAAAAATCGTGGAGCGCGACGGTACTGTATTCGTTGAAATGGGGGTGAAGTGTGGTGCTGGGAAGAGCGCGTGCGATGACCTGGTGCGTGAATTTGTCGCCTTGAATGAGGCTATGAGATCATCGATCCTGTCGAGGCAAGGCAAGTGAGCGTTACCGTCTTCCCGGCAAGTCGCTCCATTAAACCTTAAGGAACTCTTCGCGGCCGCCGAGCCAGCGTTCGAGGTGGGCTTCCACCGTGGCTTTGTTGGCGGGCGTGGCGTCGTGCAGCAGGGCGTGGGCGACGTCACGCGCCTGGTCGACCAGCCAGCCGTCGGTTTCCAGGTCGGCGAAGCGCAGCATGGCCTGGCCGGACTGGCGCGAGCCGAGGAATTCGCCGGGGCCGCGGATTTCCAGGTCGCGGCGGGCGATCTCGAAGCCGTCGGTGGTTTCGCGCATCGTCATCAGGCGCTGCTTGGCGATCGGGCCGAGCGGGCTTTGGTAGAGCAGCAGGCAGACCGAGGCCGCCGAGCCGCGGCCGACGCGGCCGCGCAGCTGGTGCAGCTGCGACAGGCCGAAACGTTCGGCGTGTTCGATCACCATCAGCGAGGAATTCGGCACGTCGACGCCCACTTCGATCACGGTGGTGGCGACCAGCACGTGGATTTCGCCGGCGGCGAAGGCGTCCATCACTTCCGCTTTTTCGGCGGGCTTGAGGCGGCCGTGCACCAGGCCCACGCGCAGGTCGGGCAGGGCGGCGGCCAGGGTTTCGTAGGTTTCGGTGGCGGTCTGCAGCTGCAGGGCTTCCGACTCTTCGATCAGGGGGCAGACCCAGTAGGCCTGGCGCCCTTCCAGCGCGGCGGCGTGCACGCGCGAAATCACTTCGTCGCGGCGGTTCTGGTCCACCACGGCGGTGACGATGGGCGTGCGGCCGGGCGGCAGTTCGTCGATCACCGACACTTCCAGGTCGGCGTAATAGGTCATCGCCAGCGTGCGCGGGATCGGGGTGGCGGACATCATCAGCTGGTGCGGTACGTTGTCGCCGTTGCCCTTGTTGCGCAAGGTCAGGCGCTGGCCGACGCCGAAGCGGTGCTGCTCGTCAACGATGATCAGGCCCAGTTTCGCGAACTGCACGGCGTCCTGGATGATGGCGTGGGTGCCGATCACCAGCTGCGCTTCGCCCGATTCCACCATGGCGTAGGCGGCTTCCTTTTCCTTCTTTTTCAGGCTGCCGGTCAGCCAGGCGACCTTTACGCCCAGCGGTTCCAGCCAGGCGGCGATCTTGCGGAAGTGCTGGTCGGCCAGGATTTCGGTGGGCGCCATCAGGGCGGCCTGGTAGCCGCTGTCGATCGCCTGCGCGGCGGACAGGGCGGCGACGATGGTCTTGCCGCTGCCGACATCGCCCTGCAGCAGGCGCTGCATCGGGTAGGGCTGCTTGATATCGGCGCGGATTTCCTTCAGCACGCGTTGCTGGGCCTTGGTCAGCTTGAACGGCAGCGAGGCCTCGAAGGCGGCCGACAGCGCGCCGGCCTTGCCCAGCACGGCGGCGCCCTTGGCGCGGCGCGCGCGCTGCGCCCGTTTCAGCGACAGCTGCTGCGCCAGCAGTTCGTCGAACTTGACGCGGGTCCAGGCCGGATGGGTGCGGTCGATCAGGGCGTTCTCGTCGATCTGCGCCGGCGGGTAGTGCAGGGTGCGCACGGCGCTTTCCAGCGGGTGCAGGCGCAGGGTTTTCAGGATTTCCGGCGGCAGGGTATCGGTCCAGTCGACGCGCTTCATTGCGTCGGCGATCGCGCGGCGCAGCACCAGCTGCGACAGGCCTTCGCCGGATGGGTAGACCGGCGTCAGCGAGGTTGGCAGCGGCGCCCCTTCGTTGACGATCTTGTAGGCTGGGTGCACCATCTCGGCGCCGAAGAAACCGTGCCGCACCTCGCCGCGCGCCCGCACGCGGGTACCTTCGGCCAGCTGCTTGACCTGGCTGCCGTAGAAGTTCATGAAGCGCAGCTGCATATCGCCCGTCTCGTCGGCGATATGCACCAGCAGCTGGCGCCTCGGCTTGTAGGCGATCTCGTTGGAGGTGACCACGCCTTCCACCTGCGACACCTCGCCGCCGCGCATGCAGGCTTCGCGCACGGTCAGCACTTCCGTCTCGTCCTCATAACGCATGGGCAGGTGCAGCACCAGGTCCATGTCCGAGCGCAGGCCAAGCTTGGCGAGCTTGCTCTCGGCGGTGGCGGCGGGCTTCTTGGTTTTGGCGGGCGACTTCGTTTCCGGCATGTTGGGCATGGTAAAAACACCAGGCTTGGATTCTACCCCGGTTGCTGGTGCCCGTGGCTTGCAATGGCAATTGCCGGTGCCGCCGGAGCCGGCTGCGCGGCAACGGGCGGCGCGCTTCCAGGCGGGTTTGGCGGGGGCGACGGGCAAATAGGCGCCTTTTGCGTGAAATTTGGGCAAATGACGTAAAATAGAGGGTTGCCCAACAGTTTTAGTAGTCCGTCAATGTACTCGCTATCCGATTTCGATTTCCATCTGCCGCCAGAGCGTATTGCCCAATTCCCTCTGCCGGACCGCAGCGCGTCGCGCCTCCTGCACGTGGACGGCAAGACCCTGCACGACCGCCAGTTCACCGACATTATCGACCAGCTGCAGGCTGGCGACCTGCTGGTGATGAACAACACCCGCGTGCTGAAAGCGCGTTTCTTCGGCGTGAAGGACAGCGGCGGCAAGGTCGAGGCACTGGTTGAGCGCGTGCTGGACACCCGCACTGTGCTGGCCCAGCTGCGAGCGTCGAAGTCGCCCGGGCCGGGCGTGAAGATCCGCCTGGCCGATGCCTTCGACGTCACCGTGGGCGAGCGCGCCGGCGAGTTCTTCACCCTGCATTTCGATGCCGACGTGTTCGAGCTGATCGAGCAGTACGGCCGCCTGCCGCTGCCGCCTTACATCGAGCACGCGCCGGGCGAGGTGGACGAGAACCGCTACCAGACCGTCTTCAACAAGGTGCCTGGCGCGGTCGCCGCGCCGACCGCCGGCCTGCACTTCGACGAGCCGCTGCTGGAGAAGCTGCGCGCCAAGGGCGTGAAGTTCGCCTATGTGACCCTGCACGTGGGCGCCGGCACCTTCCAGCCGGTGCGCACCGAGAGCCTGGCCGAGCACAAGATGCACACCGAGTGGTACACCATGCCGCAGGAAACCGTGGATGCCGTGCGCGAAGCGCGCGCCGCCGGTCGTGACGTGGTGGCCGTGGGCACGACCTCGCTGCGCGCGCTGGAATCTGCCTCGCAAGGCGGCACGCTGGAAGCGGGCAGTGGCGACACCAACCTGTTCATCACGCCGGGCTACAAGTTCAAGACCGTGACCCGCCTGATCACCAACTTCCACCTGCCGAAGTCCACCCTGCTGATGCTGGTGAGCGCCTTTGCAGGCTTTACCGAGATCCGCCACGCCTACCAGCACGCGATCGCGAACGAATACCGCTTCTTCAGCTATGGCGACGCCATGCTGCTGACCACGCACAACCGTGCTTAAGGAACACCCATGCTTGAATTTAAACTGATCAAAAAAGACGCCACCGGCAAGACGCACGCGCGGCGCGGCACCGTTAAGCTGAACCACGGCGAAGTGCAGACCCCGATCTTCATGCCGGTCGGCACCTACGGCTCGGTCAAGGCCATGTCGCCGCTGGAGCTGAAGGAAATCGGCGCCCAGATCATCCTCGGCAACACCTTCCACCTGTGGCTGCGCCCGGGCAACGACGTGATGTCCAAGTTCGGCGGCCTGCACGGCTTCATGGGCTGGGACAAGCCGATCCTGACCGACTCGGGCGGCTTCCAGGTGTTCTCGCTGGGCGAAATGCGCAAGATTACCGAGGAAGGCGTGACCTTCAATTCGCCGATCAACGGCGACAAGCTGTTCCTGTCCCCGGAAATCTCGATGCAGATCCAGCGCGTGCTGAACTCGGACATCGTGATGCAGTTCGACGAGTGCACCCCGTACGAAATCGACGGCCGCCCGGCGACGCTGGAGGAAGCCGCCAAGTCGATGCGCATGTCCCTGCGCTGGGCGCAACGCTCGATGAACGAGTTCAAGGCCGGCGAAAACCCGAACGCGCTGTTCGGCATCGTGCAGGGCGGCATGTACGAGAACCTGCGCGACGAGTCGCTGGAAGGGCTGGAGAAGATCAACTTCCCGGGCCTGGCCATCGGCGGCCTGTCGGTCGGCGAGCCGAAAGAGGACATGATGCGCATCCTGCAGCACGTCGGCCCGCGCCTGCCGGAGAACAAGCCGCACTACCTGATGGGCGTCGGCACCCCGGAAGACCTGGTCAATGGCGTGGCCAACGGGGTCGACATGTTCGACTGCGTGATGCCGACCCGCAATGCGCGCAACGGCTGGATCTTCACCCGCTTCGGCGACATCAAGATCAAGAATGCGCGTTATAAGGATGACAAGGAGCCGCTCGACCCGACCTGCTCCTGCTACACCTGCCGCAACTTCAGCCGCGCCTACCTGCACCACCTGCACCGGGCGCAGGAGATCCTGGGCGCGCGCCTGAACACCATCCACAACCTGCATTATTACCTGGACATCATGCAGCAGATGCGCGATGCGCTGGACGCGGACCGCTTCCCGGACTGGGTGCAGCAATTCCACGCCGACCGCGCGCGTGGTATTTAAATCTATGTTAAGCCACCCAATATAGGAGGGCGGCTAAGCGGGTGCTAGAATACACCGCTTAATTTTTATCCAACGCGTTTTACTTAACCTAAGAATTTGGAGTCACCGTGTTCATTTCCAACGCATACGCCCAATCCGCAGCCGCTGATGCCGGCATGATGGGCAACCTGGGTACTTTCCTGCCGCTGATCCTGATGTTCGTGGTCATGTACTTCCTGATGATCCGCCCCCAGCAAAAGCGCGCGAAAGAGCAGAAAGCCATGATGGAAGCCCTGGCCAAGGGCGATGAAGTCGTGACCATCGGCGGCATCCTGGGCAAAGTGTCCAAGGTGACCGAGCAGCACGTGACCATCGAAGTTGCCAGCGGCACCGAGATCGTAGTGCAAAAGCACGCAGTGTCCTCCCTGCTGCCGAAAGGCACCCTGAAGGGCCTGTAATGACTGGCGCGGGCGGCTTGTGCCGCCCGTTTTTGTATTGCCTGAACATTCAAGACTATGAATCGCTATCCTGTCTGGAAATACATCCTTATTGCCGTGGTGGTGCTGCTTGGCGCCCTGTACACGGCACCTAACTACTTCGGCCAGACGCCTGCGCTGCAGGTCACCAGCGGCAAGTCTACTGTCAAAGTGACCAGCGCCCTCGCCACCCAGGTGGAAGAGCTGCTGAAGAAAGAGAACATCAAGACCGACGGCGTGGCCGTCGACGGCACCGGCATGCACGCCTCCGTGCGCGCCCGCTTCGCCGATACCGACACCCAGTTCAAGGCGCGCCTGGCGCTGGAGAAGGGCCTGAACCCTGACCCGAACGACCAGACCTATATCGTGACGGTGAACCTGGTGTCGAACACCCCGCAATGGATGCAATCGCTGCATGCCCTGCCGATGTACCTGGGCCTGGACCTGCGCGGCGGCGTGCACTTCCTGATGCAGGTGGACACCAAGGCGGCGCTGAACAAGCGCATGCAAGGCATGCAGGCCGCGATCAAGTCCCAACTGCGCGAGAAGGAAGTGCGCCACGCAGGCATCGACCGCGTCGGCGACACCATCGTGATCAAGTTCCGCGAAGACGCCATCCGCCAGAAGGGCAAGAAGATCATCCAGGACCAGCAGCCCGACCTGAACGTGGTGGACGCCGCCGACGGCGAGGAACTGCGCCTGGTCGCCAGCCTGAAGCCGGCCGCGCTGAAAGCCACCCTGGACAACGGCGTGCAGCAGAACATCGCCACCCTGGGCAAGCGCGTCAACGAACTGGGCGTGACCGAGCCGATCATCCAGCAGCAAGGCCCTGACCGTATCGTGGTTCAGCTGCCGGGCGTGCAGGATGCCGCGCGCGCCAAGGACATCATCGGCCGCACCGCCACCCTGGAAATCCGCATGGTGGACGAGAGCGTGACTCCGGGCACCGAGCTGACCGCCTCCATCCCGTACAACTCCGAGCTGTTCACCGCCGGCAAGGGCACCCCTGTCGTGCTGTACAAGGACGTGGTGCTGACCGGCGACTACATCTCCAGCGCTACCGCCTCCTTCGACCAGAACCAGCAGCCTGCCGTGAGCATCGACCTGAACGGCGACGGCGGCCGCAAGATGCGCGAAGCAACCCGCGACCGCGTCGGCAAGAAGATGGCCATCGTGTTGTGGGAGAAGAAGAAAGCCGAAGTGCTGTCGGTGGCGACCATCCAGGAAGAACTGGGCAGCCGCTTCAACATCACCGGCATGGGCAGCATGGAAAACTCGGCTGAACTGGCGCTGCTGCTGCGCGCCGGCGCGCTGTACGCCCCGATGGAAGTGATCGAGCAGCGCACCGTCGGTCCTGCACTGGGCGCCGAGAACATCAAGAAGGGCTTCTACTCCACGATGTACGGCTTTGCCGCCATCGCGGTGTTCATGATCATCTACTACATGATGTTCGGCTTCTTCTCGGTGCTGGCGCTGGCCGTCAACCTGCTGCTGCTGATCGCCATCCTGTCGCTGCTGCAGGCCACCCTGACGCTGCCGGGTATCGCCGCAATTGCGCTGGCGCTGGGTATGGCGATTGACGCCAACGTGCTGATTAACGAACGCATACGCGAGGAATTGCGCAACGGGGCCAACCCGCAGGCGGCGATTTCCGCCGGCTTCGAGCACGCATGGCACACCATCCTGGACTCCAACGTGACCACCCTGATCGTGGGCCTGGCGCTGCTGGTGTTCGGTTCCGGCGCGGTGCGCGGCTTCGCCGTGGTGCACAGCCTGGGTATTTTGACTTCGATGTTCTCCGCAGTCTTCGTTTCGCGCGGCGTGGTGAACCTGTGGTACGGCCGTAAGAAGAAGCTGCAGTCGCTCTCTATCGGCACCGTATGGAAACCAGCCAACTAAGGAAATAGAGATGGAATTTTTCCGCATCCGTAAAGACATCCAGTTCATGCGGCACGCGTTGATTTTCAACGTCGTGTCGGCGCTGACCTTCGTGGCAGCGGTGTACTTCCTGGTCACCAAGCAGCTGCACTTCTCGGTGGAGTTCACCGGTGGCACCGTGATGGAAGTGAAATACCCGCAAGCCGCCAACCTGGAAAAGGTGCGCGGCACCCTGACCGCGCTGGGCTACCACCCTGAGGTGTCGGCCATCGACACCGCGCGCGACGCCATGATCCGCCTGCCGAATGCCGCCGGCACCTCGGCCGCCGACACCGCCGCCCGCGTGTTCGGCGAGCTGTGCAAGGCCGAGCAAGGCACCGTCAAGCAGATCGACAAGGTCACCGACAAGGGCGCGCACGAGCTGAAGAGCGCCTGTATCCACGCCGACGGTTCCGAAGGCGTGGCGCTGCAGAAGGTCGAATTCGTCGGCCCGCAGGTCGGCGAAGAGCTGGCGCAGAACGGCCTGAACGCGCTGATCATGGTGGTGGTGGGCGTGATGATCTACCTGGCCATCCGCTTCGAATGGAAATTCGCAGTGGCCGCCATCGTCGCGAACCTGCACGACGTGGTGATCATCCTCGGCTTCTTCGCCTTCTTCGAATGGGAATTCTCGCTGACCGTGCTGGCCGCCGTGCTGGCGGTGCTGGGCTACTCGGTCAACGAATCGGTGGTTATCTTCGACCGTATCCGCGAGAACTTCCGCAAGCAGCGCAAGATGACCGTGCATGAAGTGATCGACAACGCGATCACCTCCACCATCTCGCGCACCATCATCACCCACGGCTGCACCCAGCTGATGGTGCTGTCGATGCTGTTCCTGGGCGGCCCGACGCTGCACTACTTCGCCATCGCGCTGACGATTGGTATCTGCTTCGGTATTTACTCCTCCGTATTCGTGGCAGCCGCCGTGGCCATGTGGCTGGGCGTGAAGCGCGAAGACCTGAACAAGCCGATCAAGGAGAAGGACGAGACCGACGGCGCCGACGTTTAAGCGAGCGCAGCCGCACCCCAAGATTCGGGGTCAGGTCTGACAATCGGACAAAAGGTGCCCTTGGGCACCTTTTGTCCGATTGTCAGACCTGACCCCGAATTTCGTTTACGAGCTCGGCGGGAGACAGGCGGGCGTCGAGGGTGAGGCCGGCTTCGTCGGCTTGCAGCGGTTCCAGTGCGGCGAGCTGGCTGTCCAGCAGGGAGGGCGGCATGAAGTGGTTGCTGCGCGCCTGCATGCGCTGGGCGAACAGGGCGCGCTCGCCGTGGATGTGGGCGAAGCGCAGGCCGGGGTCGGCGGCGCGCAGGCGGTCGCGGTAGCGGCGCCGCAGCGCGGAGCAGGACAGCACCAGGCCCTGGCCGGCCGTGGCGGCGCGCGCGATCTCGGCGGCCAGGCTGGCCAGCCAGGCGGCGCGGTCGGCATCGGTCAGTGGGACCCCGGCGCGCATCTTGGCAATGTTGGCGGGGGAGTGGTAGTCGTCGCCTTCGACGAAGCGCACGCCCAGCGCATCGGCCAGGGCGGCGCCGATGCAGCTTTTGCCGCTGCCGCTGACGCCCATCACGACCCAGCGTGCTGTCATGCGCTTTCCCGCGCCATCAGGGTGAAGCCGAGGTCGATGCGCTGCGCCGCTATTTCGGTGCCGCGGATGCTGGCCAGCAGCAGGCTGGCGGCGTCAAAGCCGGTCTGGTACAGCGGCGTGCCGACGGTGGTGACGGAGGGCTTCATCCAGGCCGAGGCGGGCAGGTCGTTGAAGCCGCAGATGGCCAGCTGTCCGGGCACGCTGATGCCGCGCCGCTGGCACTGGAAGATGGCGCCGTGCGCCAGGTCGTCGTTGCAGCAGAAGATGGCGTCGAGGCCGGGCACGTTGGCCAGCATGCGTCCCAGCAGCTCGGCGCCGAGGGCGATGGTGGAGGGCTCGGGCACCATCAGCTCCAGCGCGGGATCGGCCAGGCCGGCTTCCTGCATCGCCTTGCGGTAGCCTTCGGCGCGCCGCAGGGTGCGTTCGTCGAGCTGGGCCGCCATGTAGCCGATGCGCCGGCGGCCTTTATCGATCAGGTAGCGCGTCATGGCGTAGCCGGCATCGACTTGCGAGAAGCCGACCGACATCACGCCGGGATCGGGCGACAGGTCCATCATCGATACCACCGGCACGCGCGAGGTGGCCAGCATCTGCTGCACGCGCGGGCTGTGCGTCAGGCCGGACAGCAGGATGCCGTCCGGGTTCGATTGCATGTAGGCGAACAGCAGCTTCTCTTCTTCCGCATCCGAGTAGCGCGTATTGCCGATCAGGATCTGGTAGTTGCAGGGATCGAGGGCGTCCTGGATGCCGGCCAGCACCGCCGTGAACACGGCATTGGAGAGCGAGGGTACCAGCACCGCAATCACCTTCGATTGCGCCGAGGCCAAGGCGCGCGCGGCGCGGTTCGGCACATAGCCCAGTTCCAGCACGGCCTTGTCGACGCGTTCGCGCAAGGTGGCGGACACCAGTTCCGGCTGGTTGATGGCGCGCGAAGCGGTCATCGGCGCTACGCCGGCATGCGCTGCCACATCTGAGAGGGTGACCTTGCCGAGTGCGCGGCTCTTGGTAGTGGGGCTCTTGCTCATGCGGGGATTATAACTATGTTAAGCTGCTCGCCTCTCAAAAAAGGAGCCCCGATGAGCCGTGCCGGCCGCCTGTTCCAATTGATGGATGCCATGCGCGGCAGCCGCCGTCCCGTTACCGCGGCTGCGCTGGCCGAGCAGCTGGGCGTGTCCGAGCGCACGATCTACCGCGACATGCAAACCCTGGCCGAGCTGGGCGCGCCGGTCGAGGGCTCGGCCGGCCTGGGCTACCTGCTGCGCAGCGGCTTCTTCCTGCCGCCCTTGATGTTCGATGTCGACGAGCTGGAAGCCTTGGTGCTCGGGGCGCGCTGGGTGCGGCGCCAGGGCGACACGGCGCTGGCGCAGGCCGCCGCCAATGCGCTGGCCAAGATCGCCACCGCCACGCCGAAGGACTTGCGCGACGATATGGCCGACACCAGCCTGTGGGTGCCGCTGGGGCGCGACGCGCCCGAGCACGATGCATTCGTGCAGCCGGCGCGCGAGGCGATCCGGCGCCAGCACAAAATGCGCATCCATTACCGCGACGAGAACGGCGCGACCTCCGAGCGCACGGTGTGGCCGTTCGCGCTGGCCTTCTTCGAGGGCCGCCGCCTGCTGGCGGCCTGGTGCGAGATGCGCAACGCGAACCGCCACTTCCGCATCGACCGCATTGCCCAGGCCGAAGCGCTGCCGGAGCGCTACCCGACGCCGCGCCACGCCCTGCTCAAACTCTGGCGCGAAGAGAATGCCATCAAGGACGACGACTACTGACAGAAACTGTCAGGAGCCTTTGGTTACCATGGGCGCATTCGATCAACCCACAATGGAGTTTAACGATGCGCCTGTATCAGAATCCCCTGTCTTCCAATGCCCGCCGTGTCTTGCTGCTTGCAAGGCACCTGGACTTGAAGCTCGATGAAGTCTTCGTCGACCTGGGCAACGAAGCCGAACGCGCGCGCCTGCGCGAGGTAAGCATTTGCGGCAAGGTGCCGGTGCTGGACGATGGCGGTTTCGTGCTGTGGGAATCCTGCGCCATCATGCAATACCTGGCCGACCTGCACGGCGCCGAGGACCTGTACCCGAAAGCGCTGCAAGCGCGCGCCGACGTCAACCGCTGGATGTTCTTTGCCGCCCAGCATTTCTCGCCGGCAGTCGGCATCCTGACCTGGGAATACCTGTGGAAGAAATTCGTCACCGGCCAGGGTCCCGACCCGGTCGAGATCGCCAAAGGCGAAGCCTTCGTGCATGAGCACGCTTCGGTACTCGACAAGCACCTGGCCCAGCACCAGTGGCTGAGCGGCGATGCGCTGACGCTGGCCGACTACGCCGTGGTGGCGCCGATGATGTATATCGAGCGCGCCAAGGTGCCGGTCACGCAGTATCCGCACCTGATGGCCTGGTTCGAGCGCATGCGCCAGCTGCCGGCCTGGCAGCAAACCGAGACGCCCTGGCCTTTTTAAATTTATGTGAGATGACGCACAGAGTGTGGCCGGGCCGGAACTTAAGATGGAACCGTCTCTTTCAGGACATCCCTAGTTTTGGACTTGGCCCACTCCCCGGAGTGGGCATTTTTTTTGAAAGGGACACGATGCAATCCGTATCGGTACTGGATTCAAGCATTGCTTACCGCGAACTTGGCGAACGCAGTGCGCGTGCCGTGATCTTCTTGCACGGCAATCCGACGCATTCCTTCATCTGGCGCGACATCATGCCGCACGTGGCCGGCAAGGCGTATTGCCTGGCGCCCGACCTGATCGGCTTTGGCGCCTCGGGCAAGCCCGACATTGCCTACAGCTTCCTCGAACACGCCGCCTACCTCGAAGCCTTCCTGCAAAAGATGGAAGTGGAAGAATTCATCCTGGTGGGCCAGGACTGGGGCGGCGCGCTGGCCATCCACCTGGCCGCGCGCTACCCATCCAAAGTACGCGGCGTGGCGCTGATGGAGTTCGTGCGCCCCAGCCCGACCTGGGAGGATTTCCACCCGCTGGAGCAGGCGCGCGAGCGCTTCAAGCTGATGCGCGCGCCGGGCAGCGGTGAGGAGTATGTGCTGCAGCAGAATTTCTTCATTGAACAGATGCTGCCGAAAGGCTCGCTGCGCGCGCTGCGCCAGGAGGAGATGGACGCCTACCGCGCGCCATTCCCGACACCGGAGTCACGCAAGCCGATGCTGGCCTTCCCGCGCATGATGCCGATCGCGGGCGAACCGGCCGAGGTGTACGGGCTGCTGGAACGCAACGAAGAGATCATGGCCACCGCGCAATACCCCAAGCTGATCCTGTTCAGCCCGGACGGCGTGCTGACCCCGCGCCCGGTAGCCGAACGCTACGCCGCCCGCTTTGCCAACTGCCGGCTGGTGGAACTGGGCGAAGGCACCCACAACCTGCAGGAAGACCACCCCCACGCCATCGGCCGCGCCATTGCATCCTGGCTCTAGAAAAAATGGGGACGGAAAAAATGGGGACGTACCCCATTTTTCGCGCAGCGAAAAATAGGGTACGTCCCCATTTTTTCCTTCCCCATTTTTTCCTAATGCAGCAGGGCGGCGGTGAGGGATTTCACTTCTTCGGCGGACTCTTCCATGATGGAGGCCAGGGTGCCGTCGCCAATCGCGAAGTCGATCGTGCTGGCGGCGGACAGGGAGGTGGCGCCGGGCCGGGCGTGCAGCGGGGAGGCGATCGGCGACAGGTCGTTGGCCAGCAGCAGGGTATCGCCCAGGTTCTCCGGCGGCAGGGCGCGCAGGCCTTCCCACATGGCTTCCACCGACTTCATCACATTCTCGGGAATCATCAGCTTTTGCAGCACGCCGCGGCCGATCTGCACCTCGCCGTAGGTGGCCCAGTCTTCCGGGTCGCCTTCCATCACTTCGGGATAGGCTTCGGCCTGCGACAGCATGTAGAAGCCGCCTACTTCGTGCACGATGCCGGCGAACATGGCCGTGTCGGGGTCGACATGGGAGACGCGCCGCGCAATCACCTGCGCCAGCGCCGCCACATGGGCCGTGTGTTCCCACAACTGGTTGGATTTGGCCTTGAGCAGGGGATTGCGGATCTTGCTGCTCAGCTGGCGCACGATGACGGAGGCCACCAGCGACTGCAAGGTGCGCACGCCAAGGCGCTGCACCGCCGTCTTCACGCTGGAAATCTCCATGCCGGAGCGGTTGTAGGCCACCGAGTTGGCAATGGCCACCGTGCGCGCCGCCAGCAGCGGGTCGGCCTGCACCAGCTTGGCGGCCAGGTCGATGTGGCAATTGTCGTCGTTGAGCGCGCGCTGCAGCTTCATCGACGCATCGAGATTGGTGGGGAAGGCAAGCTCACCGCGGCCCGCTTGGGCGGCAATTGCTTTAAAGGCGTCCAGTCTGTCCATGCGAAAAATTATAAGCAGAAAATTGCCCCAGGGAACTATCCCGGGGCAATAAATTTGATGAATTTTTCCGCAGGCCGCGCCGGACGCGATTGAATTACGCTATGCGCCGGGTTCAGCCTTCGCTGAAGATGGCGTCGCACCCTTCCACGGTGCCCTCGACATCTCCCAGTTCGTCGACCAGTTCCAGGTCTTCGAGTTCCTCCACCGCATTGGTGAAGCTGTTGTGCTTGGTGGCGCCGATCAGGCGGTAGATTTCACCGTCTTCATTGCGGATGCCAATCAGCAGTTTTTCCTTGCGCACAGCGTCGGCCGTGGTGTTTTCCAGCAGCAGGTTGCCGGTGATTTGCTTGTCGAACTTGGCCGGCGTTACGCCTTCCAGCAGGGTAGTCTTTAACATTCTTGTCGTTCTTTATAGTGGTGAACCAGCACTGATCGTGGCCTTCAGCCCGGCCAGGGTGCGTTCCAGGGCGTCAAAATCGGCGTCGCTGTACCCGGAGAACAGGTGTACTCCTTTGGCGACGATGACCGGGAACACCTTGGCAAACAGCTCTTCGCCCGCCGGGGTCAGGCGGACGAAATAGGAGCGCTTGTCGCCGGCGTTGCGTTCCTTCTCCACCAGGCCCTTCTGCTCCAGGCGTTCGATAACGCCGGTCAGGGTGCCTTTGGTGATCAGGGTGCGCTCGCCCAGCTCCTTGTAGCTCATGCCGGCGGTGTTGCCCAATGTGGCGATGATATCGAATTGCGCGTGGGTGAGGCCAAGCTGGCGTACATGTTCGCCTGACCATCGTTCAAAACCCTGCATGCATTCGGCCAGCAGCCGGATGCTTTTCAAATACCGTTCGCCCATGACACAGGATTATAGCGCCCGCCTGCGCTGCATTGCATCGGTTACCATATGCAAACTTATAACAATATGCAGTTTTCGCCATGCCCCAACACGCGCGCGGTATCCTGGCCCTGCTGGTGGTGACCCTGGTGTGGGGCACCACCTTCCCGGCCATGAAGGACATGACCGACAGCCTGTCGGCCAACTGGATCGTGGTGTCACGCTTTGCGATCGCCGGCGTGCTGCTGTCGCCCTTCCTGTTGCGGGCGCGCTTGCGCGACCTGCATTACGGCTTCCTGGCCGGCGTGCTGCTATTCTTCTGCTACCTGGCCCAGGTGGAGGGCCTGAGCCTGACGTCGTCCAACCGCAACGCCTTCATCTGCGGGCTGAATGTGCTGGTGGTGCCGCTGCTGGGCATTGCCATGGGCAAGTGGCCGGACAAGCGTATCGTGCTGGCCCTGCTGCTGGCGGTGGCTGGCCTGTTCGCCCTGTGCTGGGAGGGCAGCTTCGCCTGGAGCCGCGGCGATTCGCTGGCGCTGGCGGCGGCCTTCCTGTTCGGCCTCTATATCAAGGTGATGGAGCAGTTTTCGCGCAAGGTGGAGCGCCTGATGACGCTGACCGTGGCGCAGATCTGGACCGTGGCGATCTTTGCCGGCCTGTGGATCCTGCTGCGCGAAGTGCCGCGCGGCGTGATCGACGTGCCGCACGACGCGGCCGATTACTACAGCTATATCTGGATGGAGCTGGTGGCCTTCAAATGGAACCTGCTCTACCTGGGCCTGATCGCCACCGCCGCCATCATTTCCCTGCAAACCTGGGGCCAGAGCCATGCCACGGCCAATGAAGCGGCCGTGATTTACGCCTTCGAGCCGGCCGCTGCCGCCATATTTGGCTACTTCTGGCTGGGCGAGACGATGGGGCCGCTGCAGTTGCTGGGCGCGGCATTGTTGATCTCCGGTATGATAGTCAGTCAATGGAACACCCCAGAGCGCCCGGCGTCGGCGCTGGTCCCCGAATAAAAGATGTCATTTGCTCAACTTAGTCGCCTGGCCCAGGAGCAGCCGCTGCGCATGCTGCTGGTGCATGCGGGCGAACCGGACAACCTGGCCTGGTCCGGCCTGGTGCAGCCCTTGCGGCTGGCCCAGCGCATCCTGGACGGCGCCTTCCAGCTCGACGTGCTGGCCCCGGCCCAGGTCGCCAGCGCCGCCGGCGGCTGGCAGCTGGCGCTGCTGGTGGCGGACGAAGGCACGCCCCGTCTGCCCGATGCCGAGCTGCGCGCCGTGCTGGAGCGCTGCCGCGAAGCCGATTACTGGGGCGGGGTGGGCGCTGGCGTGCTGTGGCTGGCGCAGGCCGGCGCGGCTGGCAATACCCGCATTGCGCTGCCCTGGGCCCTGTACGCCGAAACCGAGGACATTACCGAGCGCGCCATCCTGACCCCGCACCTGTTCGAGCTGGACGGCCGCCTGCTCAGCTGCTGCGGCGGCGCCGCCTCGCTCGACTTCGCGCTGACCCTGGTGGACGCCCTGTTCGGCGCCAATGTCCAGGCCGAAATCAAGGAAGCCCTGTGCATCGACCGCGTGCGTTCGCAGGACGAGCGGCAGCGCGTGGCCCTGCAGGCCCGTTTCGGCGTGCTGCAGCCCAAGCTGTCGGAAGCGGTGACGCTGATGGAAGCCAACATCGAAGAGCCGCTCTCGACCGACGACATCGCCGGCCTGGTCGGCCTGTCGCGCCGCCAGTTGGAGCGCCTGTTCAAGCAGTACCTGGGCTCGCTGCCCTCGCGCTACTACCTCGAGCTGCGCCTGCAGCGCGCCCGCCAATTGCTTTTAGAAACAAACCATTCCATTGTGCAAGTTGGCCTGATGTGCGGCTTTTCCTCCGGCTCGCACTTCTCCACCGCCTTCGGCACCCTGTTCGGCAACACCCCGCGCGAAGAGCGCCAGCGCAAACTGCAGGGCTAAGTTGCTTAAAAAATGGGGACGTACCCCATTTTTTCGCAAAGCGAAAAATAGGGTACGTCCCCATTTTTTAAGCAATTTTGAAAATCCTTGTCGCAGATTCAAAAGAGTTTTAGCATCCCCGCTTTTACAATGCAGTACACCTTACTATTGATGGGGATTCGCCATGAACGCCAAGCTTGACTCTTCTGTTACCACCCGCCCTGTAACCCGCGCTACCTTTGACGAAGTCATCGTCCCAACTTACGCACCTGCGCAAATGGTGCCGGTGCGCGCTTCGGGCCTGGACCTGTGGGACCAGAACGGCAAGCATTACCTGGATTTCACTTCCGGTATCGCCGTGGCTTCCCTGGGCCATTGCAACCCGGTGCTGGTGGAGGCGCTGACCAAGCAGGCCAACACCCTGTGGCACCTGGGCAATGGCTACACCAACGAGCCAGTGCTGCGCCTGGCCACCGCGCTGACCGAAGCGACCTTCGCCGACCGCGCCTTCTTCTGCAACTCCGGCGCGGAAGCCAATGAAGCGGCCCTGAAGCTGGCGCGTAAAGTGGCGCACGCCAAGTACGGCGACAAGAAGCCGCGCATCGTGTCCTGCCTGAACTCCTTCCACGGCCGTACCCTGTTCACCGTGTCCGTCGGCGGCCAGGCCAAGTACACCGAGGGCTTCGAGCCGCTGCCACCGTCGATCGACCACATCCCATACAACGATATCGAGGCGGCCAAGGCGGCCATCGGCGATGACGTGTGCGCGGTGATCGTGGAGCCGGTGCAGGGCGAGGGCGGCGTGATGCCGGGTAACCCTGAATACCTGAAGACCCTGCGCGAGCTGTGCGACAAGGTCGGCGCGCTGCTGATCTTCGACGAAGTGCAGTGCGGCATGGGCCGTACCGGTTCCCTGTTCGCTTACCAGGGCTACGGCGTGACCCCGGACATCCTGACCTCGGCCAAGGCGCTGGGCAACGGCTATCCGATCGGCGCCATGCTGACCACCGACGAACTGGCCAAGCACCTGGCAGTGGGCACCCACGGCACCACCTACGGCGGCAACCCGCTGGCCGCCACCGTGGCGCTGACCGTGCTGGAAACCATCAACCAGCCGGCTTTCCTGGCGCGCGTGAAAGAGGCGTCCGAGAAGCTGATCGGCAAGCTGGAAGGCCTGGTGCGCGATTTCCCGCAGGTGTTCTCCGCCGTGCGCGGCGCCGGCCTGCTGCTGGGCCTGGTGGTGGCGGAGCCGTTCAAGGGCCGTTCCAAGGATATCCAGCGCGCGGCTGAGGCGCATGGCCTGATGATCCTGATCGCCGGCATGGATGTGGTGCGCCTGGCGCCTGCGCTGATCGTGTCCGATGCGCAGATCGATGAGGCGGACCGCATCATCCGTCTGGCTGTTGCTGACCTGACCAAGGCTTAAACCCGATAAACCAGGGTACGGCCCAAGGGCCGGACCCTTGCCCGCGGCGGCCGCAGACTGGGGTCTGACCCTTGGGTCTGACCCCGCCTTTCCGGGTTTAGGAAAGACGCCCGGTGCCATCGCCGGGCGCTTCGTTTCAAGAGAAGAATAAAAGAGGAGCCCCCCATGTATGTAGTCCGTCCGGTAGAAACCGCCGACATCGCCGCCCTCGAGTCACTGGCTGCCGTCAGCATGCCGGGTGTCCATACCCTGCCGAAAACGCGCGAGAAGATCGAGCAGGCGGTCGAAGGATCGATCGCATCCTTCTCCGCCCACGTCGACATCCCGAGCGAAGAGTCGTATATGTTCGTGATGGAGTCGCTGGCCGATAAAAAGATCGTCGGCACCGCCGCCATCCACGCCTCGGCCGGCTCGAACGGCACCTACTTCTCCTTCCGCAACGACGTGATCCAGCAGGTCTCGCGCGACCTGAACATCAGCCACAGCGTGCATGCGCTGACGCTGTGCTCCGAACTGACCGCCTATTCGCAACTGTCCGGCTTCTACGTCGACGCCAGCGTGGCGCAGCGTCCGGAAGCGGCCTTGCTGTCGCGTTCGCGCCTGCTGTACGCGGTGCAGGCGCCGCACCGTTTCGGCGACCGCTTCTTCGTGCCGCTGGCCGGCCTGACCGATGAACAGGGCGGTTCGCCGTTCTGGGATGCGCTGGGCCGCAAGTTCTTCAAGATGGACTTCCTGGACGCCGAGCGCGTGATCGGCGGCGCCCGCAACCGCACCCTGATCGTCGAGCTGATGCCGCACTATCCGGTGTACGTGCCGCTGCTGCCGGGCGATGCGCAGGCCGTGATGGGCCAGATCCACCCGAGCGGCGAACTGGCCTTCAACCTGCTGACCGCCGAAGGCTTTGAAGCCGACGAATACATCGACATCTTCGACGGCGGCCCGATCCTGCAGGCGCACAAGCATTCGCTGCGCACCTTCACGTCGTCCATGCCGCGCCGCGTGGCGCCTGCCAGCGGCACGCCGGCCAGCGATGCGGTGGCGACCTACGCCGTGTCCACCGGCCCCGACCAGCGCTTCCGCGCCGTGACCATCCACTGCGCGCCGCTGGAGAACAGCGAAACCGTCTGCCTGCCGAAGGAAGTGCAGGAAGTCCTGCGCGTGTCCGAAGGCGACACCGTGACCTGCGTCCGCATTTAAGAACGAGAATACCTATGCTAGTTGTACGCGCCATCAAAGCGAGTGACCTGGACGGATTGTTCAACCTGGCGAGCCAGGTGGGCACCGGCATGACCACGCTGAAACCGGACATGAAGATGATGGGCGACCGCGTCGCCGTCGCCGTCGCGTCCTTCAACGAAACCATCCCGCCGGAACAACGCGACTATATGTTCGTGATGGAGGACACCGCCACCGGCCGCCTGGCCGGCGTGTGCGCCATCAAGAGCGCCGTCGGCCTGACCGAGCCTTTCTACAACTACCGCATCGGCACGCTGGTGCATTCGAGCCGCGAGCTGAACGTGTTCACCCGCATGGACACGCTGTACCTGTCGAACGACCTGACCGGCTGCTCCGAGCTATGCTCGCTGTTCCTGCACCCGGACTACCGCCAGGGCAACAACGGCAAGCTGCTGTCGAAGTCGCGCTTCCTGTTCATCGCCCAGTTCCCGCACCTGTTCGAGCAGAAGATCATCGCCGAGATGCGCGGCTACCAGGCGGAGGACGGCAGCTCGCCGTTCTACGAGGGCCTGGGCCGCTACTTCTTCAAGATGGACTTCCACCACGTGGACGACCTGACCGCACTGGGCAAGAAGTCCTTCATCGCCGAGCTGATGCCGCGCCAGCCGCTGTACGTCGACTATCTGCCGCAGGATGCGCGCGATGCGATCGGCAAGGTGCACCAGGCCACTGTGCCGGCGCGCCGCCTGCTGGAGCAGGAAGGCATGCATTACGAAGGCTACGTCGACATCTTCGACGCCGGCCCGGTGCTGCAGGCACGCGTGTCCGAGCTGCGCGCCATGCGCGACAGCGAGCTGGCCGTGGTGGAGCGCGATACCGACACCGCCCATGCCTGCGCGCTGCATACCAGCGAACCTTACCTGGTGTCGAACACGGTCATGAAGGATTTCCGCATGATCCTGACCGACGCCAATCCAGCGGACGGCAGCATCGACCTGTCGTCCGAAGAACAAGCGCTGCTGCATTGCCACTCCGGCGAAACCGTGCGCACCCTGTCTCTCAACGTGAGGAAGAACCAGAATGTCTGAACAAGCACTGAGCAATTTCATCAACGGCCAATGGAAGGCTGGCCACGGCGAGACCATCGTGACCACCAACCCGGCCACCGGCAAGCAGACCTACGCGTCGCAGGAATCGACCGCGAGCGACGTGGCGCAAGCCGCGCAAGCCGCGCGCGCCGCTTTTGAAGCCTGGGCCTTCCGTCCGCTGGAAGAGCGCATCGCCATCGTCACCAGATTCCGCGACCTGCTGAAGGAAAACGCGGAAGACCTGGCGCAGACCATCTCCGAGGAAGTGGGCAAGCCGCTGTGGGAAGCGCGCACCGAAGTGACCACCATGGCCAACAAGGTGGATATCTCGATCACCGCCTACGGCGCGCGTACCGGCGTGGTGTCGTCCAAAGTGGCCGACGGCGAAGCGGTGCTGCGCCACCGTCCGCACGGCGTGTTCGGCGTGTTCGGCCCTTACAACTTCCCCGGCCATCTGCCGAACGGCCATATCGTGCCGGCGCTGATCGCCGGTAATACCGTGGTGTTCAAGCCGAGCGAGTACGCGCCGCGCACCGCCATCAAGACCGTGGCGCTGTGGGAGAAGGCGGGCGTGCCGGCCGGCGTGATCAACCTGGTCAACGGCGGCCGCGAAACCGGCATCGCTCTGGGCCAGAACGAGGAAATCGACGGCGTGCTGTTCACCGGCTCGAGCCAGACCGGCGCGGCGCTGCACAAGCAGTTCGGCGGCCAGCCGGGCAAGCTGCTGGCGCTGGAAATGGGCGGCAACAATCCGCTGATCGTGTGGAACCCGACCGACATCGACGCCGCCGTGTTCATGGCGATCTCCTCCTCCTTCATCTCGGCCGGCCAGCGCTGCACCTGCGCGCGCCGCGTGATCGTGCAGAAGGGCGAGCAGGGTGACGCCTTCGTCAAGCGCCTCGTGGAAGTCGCTTCCAGGCTGGGCATCGGCGCCCCGGCGGCCGAACCGGCGCCGTTCATGGGCCCTGTGGTTTCCGCCGCCGTGGCCGAGCGCCTGGTGCAGGCGCAGGCCGATATGGTGGCCAAGGGCGGCAAACTGCTGCTGGAAATGCGCCAGCTGGAGCCGGGCACCGGCTTCGTTTCGGCCGGCATTGTGGATACCACCGACGCCAAGGGCATCCCGGACGAAGAGTGGTTCGGCCCACTGGCCCAGGTCATCCGCGTGGACGATTTCGACGCCGCCATCAAGGCCGCCAACAACACCGGCTACGGCCTGGCCGCCGGCCTGATTTCGACCGACGAGTCGCTGTGGCAGAAGTTCCAGCTGCGCGCCCGCGCCGGCATCGTCAACTGGAACCGCCCGACCACCGGCGCGGCCAGCTCGGCCCCGTTCGGCGGCGTCGGCAAGTCCGGCAACCACCGTCCTAGCGCATACTATGCGGCGGACTACTGCGCCTACCCGGTCGCTTCGATCGAGAACAGCGCCCTTGAAATGCCGGCCAAGCTGTCGCCTGGCATGAACTTCTGAGGATGACCATGCGCCCAGCACGCGAATACAACTTCGACGGCCTGGTAGGCCCGTCGCACAACTACGCCGGCCTGTCGTTCGGCAATGTCGCTTCCTTCAACAACGTCAAGAGCGCTTCCAACCCGAAGCAGGCCGCCCTGCAGGGCCTGGCCAAGATGCGCGAGCTGGCCAGGCGCGGCTTCGCGCAGGCGCTGCTGCCGCCGCAGGACCGCCCGAATTTCCGCCTGCTGCGCAGCCTGGGCTACAGCGGCTCGGATGCGGACGTGATCGCGAAGGCGTACGCCGATTCGCCGGTGGTCCTGGCCTGCGCCTATTCGGCCTCGCCGATGTGGACCGCCAACGCGGCCACCGTCAGCCCGTCGGCCGATACCGCCGATGGCCGCGTGCACTTCACCGCCGCCAACCTGAACAACAAGCTGCACCGCGCCTTCGAGCACGTGCAGTCGGCGCGCGCGTTGCGCGCCATCTTCAAGGACCCGCGCTTCTTCGCCGTGCATGATGCGCTGCCGGGCACCCCGGCCTTCGGCGACGAGGGCGCGGCCAACCATACCCGCCTGTGCGACCAGCACGGCAATCCGGCGGTGGAGCTGTTCGTCTACGGCCGCGTGGAATTCGACCCGAGCGCGCCGGCGCCGAAGAAATTCCCGGCGCGCCATACGCTGGAAGCATCGCAGGCGGTGGCCCGCCTGCACGGCCTGGACCCGGCGCGCTGCGTGTTCGTGCAGCAGAACCCGGACGTGATCGACCAGGGCGTGTTCCACAACGACGTGATCGCGGTGGGCAACGGCAATGTGCTGTTCTACCATGAGCAGGCGTTCGCCGACGAGCAGGCCGCGCTGGCCTCGATCCGTGCGGCGATGCACGGCGTGGGCGCCGAGCTGGTGGCGATCCGCGTGCCGACCGCCGAAGTGTCGGTGGCCGATGCGGTGTCGTCCTACCTGTTCAATACCCAGCTGCTGTCCAAGCCGGATGGCAAGATGGCGCTGGTGACCCCGCACGAGTGCCAGGAGATTGCTTCCGTGGCGGCCTTCCTGGAGAAGCTGGTGGCGTCCGGCGGCCCGGTCAATGAACTGATCCACTTCGACCTGCGCCAGTCGATGCGCAACGGCGGCGGCCCGGCCTGCCTGCGCCTGCGCGTGGCGCTGACCGATGAAGAGGCGGCGGCCATGCACCAGGGTGTTGTGATGACCGAAACGCTGTACCATACCCTGGTCGCGTGGGTGGAAAAGCACTACCGCGACCATCTGGAGCCGAAAGACTTGGCAGATCCGCAACTGGCGGTCGAAGTGCATGCGGCTTTGAAAGAGCTGGAACAGATCCTGGGCCTACCCGGCCTGTACGATCTGTAAGACCCGATAAACCAGGGTACGACCCAAGGGTCGGACCCTGGCACGCGGCTGTCGCAGGCCAGGGGTCTGACCCTTGGGTCAGACCGAGGTTTACCGGGGTAAGAAAAGCGAATACCCACAACGTATTGGAGAAGCAGATGAAACAAATGCCACAAGAGCTGCGCAAGCAGACGCTGGAACTGGTGAAGGCCAACGGCCCGATCGCGCAACTGATCGAAGCCTGGCTCGGCTCCCTGGACGATGAAGACCTGGCCGACCTCTCTCCCGGCAGCCTCGCGCCAGTCCTTGTGGAAGGTTTCACCCAGCTGTCCAAGCGCACCGCGCACGGCTGCCAGATCGCCAGGCTGCAATACCAGGAAGCGCGCGGCGGCCACGCCACCGCGCTGCTGATCGTCAACGACGACATGCCATACCTGGTCGACTCCATCGTAATCGCCCTGCGCAAGCTGCGCGTCGGCTCGAACGGCGTGCTGAACGCCGTGCTGCCGGTGCGCCGCGCCGCCGACGGCAGCGTGGAAGCGGTCGGCCAGAAAGGCGACAAGCTCGAATCCATGGTCCTGTGCCTGCTGTCCGAACAGCTGGACGAGGCCGACCTGAAAGAGCTGACCGAACGCATCGAGATGGTGGCGCGCGACGCCGCCGTGGTGAAGCGCGACCTGCCAGCCATGAAAGAGCGCCTGGGCGCCGTGGCCAGCGAAGCCGCCGCCCTGGGCGAAGAAGGCCAGGAAGTGGCCGCCTTCCTGCAGTGGGCGCGCGACGAGGGCTTCGAGGTGCACGGCTACGCCTACTACCAGGTGAAGCCGGGCGCGCGCGAGCTGGAGCGCGACATCCCAAGCCGCATCGGCGTGCTGCAGGACACCGCGCACCCGGTCTACGGCACCTGCCTGGCCAATATCCCGGGCGACTTCGATACCCTGTCCAAGCGCGCCCACACCCTGTCCATCGTCAAGGCCGACGTGGCCGGCACGCTGCACCGCGACCAGTCGCTGGACTTCATCGGCGTGCGCCACACCGACAGCAAGGGCGCCATCCTGGGCGAGCATTGCTTCGTCGGCCTGTTCACCCGCGCCGCCACCCTGACCCCGCTGGCCCGCCTGCCGTTCGCGCGCGGCCGCATCGCGCAAGTGCTGAAGATTGCCGGCGTGCGCGAAACCGGCTTCCGCGCCGAGAAATTCATCGAGATCCTGGAGTCGCTGCCGCGCACCGAGGCGCTGGAAGCGGAGCCGGAATGGCTGGCCGAAGTGTGCGGCGCCGTGGTGTCGCTGTACAAGCAGCCGCGCGCCAAGGTGTTCGCGCGCCGCGACGTGTATGCGCGCCACCTGAACGTGCTGGTCTACCTGCCGCGCGAACGCTATTCCGCCTCCGTGGCGCACGCCCTGGCGCGCGCCCTGCAGGACAGCTCGGGCGCCACCCACGTCAGCTCGCAGACCCTGGTGTCGGACGGCCCGCTGGCGCGCCTGTACCTGATCGCCCACGCCGCGCGCTATCCGCTCGACCTGGAAAGCGATATCCAGCGCCCGCTGCTGACGGTGCTGGATGGCTGGCATGACAGCTTCTCCGAACTGGCCGACCAGGTCAGCGAAGAGCCGCTGCGCAACAGCCTGCGCAAGCTGTGCTCCACGCTGCCGGTCGACTACGTGGCGGCCACCCCGCCAAGCGTGGCCTTCCACGACCTGGACAAGATCCTGCGCAATGGCGACAGTGAGCGCGTGGCCGTGCGCGTCGAGCTGCCGTCCGACGGCAACGCCGCCACCACCATCCGCCTGTACTCGGTGGACCGCGTGCCGGCGCTGTCGTCCATCCTGCCGGCGCTGCACAACGCCGGTGTGGCGATCGAGCGCGAATCGGCGCATACCATCCGCACCAGCGACGGCAAGAAGCACTACGTGACCAGCCTGGCGGTCGATGCGCAGAGCGCGACCGAACTGGCGCGTCCGGGCGTGGTGGCGGTGGCCGAAGAACTGTTCAACGCCCTGTTCAACAACGAGGCGGAAGACGGCCGCCTGAACGGCCTGGTGGTGGAAGGCGGCCTGAGCCTGCGCGAAGTGCAGCTGGTGCGCGCCTACATGAGCTACTGGCGCCAGGGCGGCAGCCAGTTCACCGTGCGCTACATGGCGGAAACCCTGCGCCGCCATCCGGCGCTGGTGAAGGAACTGGTCGATGCCTGGAAAGAGCGCTTCGACCCGAAACTGCCGGAAGCGACGCGCAACGCCGCCAAGGAAAAACTGCTGGCCATCAAAGGCCGCCTGACCTCGATCAACCACGCCGACACCGAAGTGATCTTCGCTGCGATGATCGACCTGATGCTGGTGACCCTGCGCACCAACTACTTCCAGAATGCGGGCCAGGGCGACAAGATCATCTTCAAGTTCGACACCAGCCACCTGCACCTGGTGCCGGAGCCGCGTCCGTTCCGCGAGATCTACGTGTTCTCGCGCCGCTTCGAGGGCGTGCACCTGCGCGGCGGCCCGGTGGCCCGTGGTGGCCTGCGCTGGTCCGACCGTATGGAAGACTACCGCACCGAGGTGCTGGGCCTGGTGAAGGCGCAGATGGTGAAGAACGCCGTGATCGTGCCAGCGGGCGCGAAGGGCGGCTTTATCTGCAAGCAGATGCCGAAAGGCGCCGCGCGTGAAGTGGTGGCGGCGGAAGGCGAAGCATGCTACCGCCTGTTCATCTCCAGCCTGCTGGAAGTGACCGACAACCGCGTGCTGGGCAAGATCGTGGCGCCGGAAGACACCGTGCGCTACGACAACGACGACCCGTACCTGGTGGTGGCTGCCGACAAGGGCACCGCGACCTTCTCCGACATCGCCAACAGCATCGCGGTCAAGCGCGGTTTCTGGCTGGGCGACGCGTTCGCCTCGGGCGGCTCGAACGGCTATGACCACAAGAAGATGGGCATCACCGCCAAGGGCGCGTTCGAAGCGGTCAAGCGCCACTTCTACGAGATGGGCCACGACATGAACACCACCCCGTTCACCGTGGTGGGCGTGGGCGACATGTCGGGCGACGTGTTCGGCAACGGCGTGCTGCTGTCGAACCAGATCAAGCTGCTGGCGGCGTTCGACCACCGCCACATCTTCCTGGACCCGAATCCGGACACCGCAAAATCCTTCGCCGAACGCCAGCGCATGTTCGCGCTGCCGCGCTCCTCGTGGGACGACTACAACAAGGACCTGATCTCGCAGGGCGGCGGCGTGTTCCCGCGCACCGCGCGCAGCATCGAGCTGTCGCCTGAGATCCGTGCTGCGCTGGACATCGAGGAAACCGCGCTGGCGCCGGAAGAGCTGATGCACCGCATCCTGCTGGCGCCGGTGGACCTGTTCTACAACGGCGGCATCGGCACCTACATCAAGTCTTCGGCTGAGACCCACGCCCAGGTGAAGGACCGCGCCAACGACAATATCCGCGTCAACGGCAGTGAACTGCGCTGCAAGGTGGTGGCGGAAGGCGGCAACCTGGGCGCGACCCAGGCCGGCCGTATCGAATTCGCCCTGGCCGGCGGCCGCATCTTCACCGATGCGATCGACAATTCGGCCGGCGTGGATTGCTCCGACCACGAAGTGAACTGCAAGATGTGGCTGGACGTGGAAGTCAACGCCGGCCAGACCTCCGAGGCAGACCGCAACCAGCTGCTGAACGACATGACCATGGAGGTGGAACGCCTGGTCCTGCGCGACAATATCCAGCAAACCCGTTTGCTGGTGCGCGAGCAGCAGGCCCAGTCCGAGGCGGTGGTGCTGGACGGCTACGCCGACCTGATCGCCGACCTGGAAGAAGAGGGCGCGCTGTCGCGCGAGCTGGAGCACCTGCCAAGCGTGGCCGAACTGGCGCGCCGCAAGGCCGACGGCCGCGGCCTGACCACGCCGGAACTGGCGGTGGTCATCGCCAACGTGAAGAACCGCTACAAGCGCCTGCTGTCGGCCCTGCCGCTGACGGACGAAAGCTGGGCGGAGAAGGTGCTGCGTCCTTACTTCCCTGAGCAGCTGGTGGCGACCCGTCCGCCGCTGAACCATCCGCTGGCCAACGCCATCCTGGCGACCGTGCTGGCGAACGAGGTGGTGAACCGCTGCGGCCCGCTGATGATCCGCGAGCTGGCCGCGGCGCACAACTGCAGCGAGCAGGATGTGATCCTGGCCTGGGGCCAGGCCTGGTCGGCGCTGGACCTGGCGCCGATCTTCGACACGCTCGATGCGGACGCCCTGGTGGTGCCGCGCAATGTGGCGATGCGCGTGGATGCGCGCACCCGTTCCATGCTGAAGGCGGTGATCGAAGGCGTGCTGGGCGTGCCGAAGGAGCAGCTGCGTGGCGCCGGCATCGCCGAGCTGACCAAGCTGTTCGCCGATCCGGCTACCGTGCGCAAGATGGCGGCCGATGTGCAGTCGGAGGCGGCGACCCACAGCGGCCTGCGCGAGTCGTTTGCGCAGGCGTGGAATGCGGTCGATGCGCTGGAAGGCGTGGCGGCGTTCGTGTTCGCGGCGCTGTCGGTCAAGCGTCCCGCGGGCATGGACCTGCCGGGCTTCCTGGCGGTCGGCATGGCGCTGCGTTCGCAGGCTGGTATCGATACGCTGGAACGCGGGCTGAAGCTGCCGGCTACTTCCAAGTCGCAGGAACAGCTGCGCAGCTATGCGCAGTCGGCTTTGCGCCGTACGCAGCAGAAGCTGCTGGCGCAGGTGCTGGCGCGTGCGACCAACGGCCATGATGCGGTGGAGGCGGTGGAGGTGGTGACCTGCACCCTCGGCCTGTCGGGCTATGCGGCGTCGGCCGACCTGGAGCAGGCGATGCTGGATGTGTGGGCGTTGTCGGAGGCGGTCAATGCCGTCGGCCTCGCCGCCTAACCCCGGTAAGGCAGGGTCAGACCCAAGGGTCTGACCCTTGGGTCTGACCCAGATTTACCGGGTTCAACGAAGCAAAGAGAACGAATGACAGCAATCCCCCCCGCAGTAAAAGCCCTGGCCGAAGCCGACTTCAGCGCCGTCGCGCGCAGTTTCGGCGCGGCCGGCTTCGCGGTCGGCCAGCCGGCCGACGGCATCCTCACCATCCGCCGTGAAAACGAACAACGCCCCGCCGTCCTGGTATCGGTCGGCGTGCACGGCGACGAGACCGGCCCGATCGAGCTGGTCGCCTACCTGCTCGACGAGCTGGCCCAAACGCCGCAAGCACTGCAAGTCGACCTGATGCTCTGCGTCGGCAATATCGGCGCCATCCGCCAGGCCAAGCGCTTCATCGACGCCGACCTGAACCGCATGTTCCGCGCCGAGCGCGGCACCCTGGCCGGCACCGCCGAAGCCGCGCGCGCCGACGAGATGATCGCCGCCACCAGCGCCTTCTTCGCCAGCGCCGGCAAGGAGCGCTGGCACCTCGACCTGCACACCGCCATCCGCCCGAGCGTGTACCCGACCTTCGCCATCGTCCCCGACCTGATCGCCGACGCTGCGAAGGAACAGCTGGTCGCCTGGCTGGGTGAAGCCGGGATCGGCGCCATCATCATGAACCCCTCCTCGGCCGGCACCTATAGCTACTACAGCGCCGAGCACCACGCCGCCGCCGGCACCACGGTGGAGCTGGGCCGCATCGGCACCCTGGGCCAGAACGACCTGTCGCAGTTCGCAGCAGCGCGCGTGGCGCTGGACCGCCTGCTGCGTGGCGCCGCACCGGCGCCCGCCGCCCAGGCCTCGCACGTCTACAAGGTGGCGCAGAACATCATCAAGCTGAGCGACAACTTCAAGATGGCCTTCGGCAAGGAGACGCAGAATTTCACCGCCCTGAAGAAGGGCGATGAGATCGCGCGCGACGGCGACACCGTCTACACCGTCCAGCACGAGGAAGAGCTGGTGGTTTTCCCCAACCCCGACGTCCGCATCGGCCTGCGCGCCGGCATGATGGTCACGCGCGTGAAGTAAGGACTTGCGCTACACTGGCCGGATCGCCACCGGAAAGGAGTAGCGCATGTCCCTGTCCATGTATAAAGTTTCCGCGCCGGTCTTCGTGCGCGGCCTGAAGGTCATGTCCGAAGCGCTGCGCAAGGCGCAAGCCCATGCGGAGGCGGGCGGCAAGCCCATGGACGTGCTGCTCTCGGCCCGCCTGGCCGACGACATGCTGCCGCTGACCGCCCAGGTGCAGCGCGCCAGCGACACCAGCAAACTCTCGATTGAACGGCTGACCGGCATCGCCGCGCCGAAGTTTCCCGACAACGAAGCCAGCTTCGAGCAGCTGCAGCAGCGCATCGCCGATACGATCGGCTATATCGAAGGGGTAGGGGAGGAGTATTTCGCCGGCAGCGAAACGCGCGAGGTGGCACTAAGTTTCGGCAGCTTCAAGCCGACGTTCACCGGCGAGAGCTATCTGCTGACTTTCGCGCTGCCCAACTTCTACTTCCATGTCGTGACCTTGCACGACATCCTGCGGAACCAGGGAGTCAAGATCGGCAAGATCGACTACCTGGGTCCTCACGAGGGTTAATCAGCCAGCCAGGCCGGCGCGCACCGCATAGGTAGCCGCCACGACCAGCAGGGCCAAGCCCAGTGAGATCGCTGCAGTCGCCGCCATGGGATGGAAACGGGACGAAACGGTAGGGATCTTTTTGTACATGGCTTGGCTCCTTCTCAGTGGCGGTTTTGCATGGATGGCAGAGTATCAATGGCGGCGGCGCCAAGCTAGACACAGGCTGTATCAATAGTAAGCACATGTAACATGAGCCACTTATTCTCTCCTTTCGCACTGGGGCCGCTGCAGCTGGCTAACCGCATCGCCATCGCCCCCATGTGCCAGTACTCCGCCACCGGCGGCCTGGCCACCGACTGGCACATGATCCACTACGGCCACCTGGCGCTGTCCGGCGCCGGCCTGCTGATCCTGGAAGCGACCGCGGTCTCGCCGGAAGGGCGCATATCGCCGGCCGACCTGGGCCTGTGGTCGGCCGAACACCAGCAGGCGCTGGCGCCCATCGTGCAGGCCATCCGCCGCTACGCGCCGATCAAACTGGCGGTGCAGCTGGCACATGCCGGCCGCAAGGCATCCAGCGCGCCGCCGTTCGAAGGCGGCCAGGCGCTGGCGCCCGCGCAGGGCGGCTGGCAGACCGTCGCCCCGTCGGCACTGCCGCATGCGGCGGGCGACCCGGCGCCGCTGGCGCTGGACCAGGCTGGCATGGAGCGCATCAAGGCCGATTTCGCCAACGCCGCCCTGCGCGCGCACGCGCTGGGCATGGAGGCGATCGAACTGCACGGCGCGCACGGCTACCTGCTGCACCAGTTCCTGTCGCCGCTGGCCAACCAGCGCAGCGACCATTACGGCGGCTCGCTGGAGAACCGCATGCGCTTCCCGCTCGAGGTGTATGACGCGGTGCGCGCCGCCGTGCCGAGCGGGATGGCGCTCGGCATGCGCGTCTCCGCCAGCGACTGGGTGGAAGGCGGCTGGGACATCGAACAGACCCTGGTCCTGGCGCAGGCGCTCAAGCAGCGCGGCGCCGATTTCATCCACGTCTCCAGCGGCGGCCTCTCGCCCCTGCAGCAGATTCCCCTTGGCCCCGGCTACCAGGTCCACTTCGCCCAGCGCATCAAAGCCGACACGGGCCTGCCGACCATCGGCGTGGGCCTGATCACCGAGCCGCTGCACGCCGAGGCCATTGTGGCCAACGGCCAGGCCGATATGGTGGGACTGGCGCGCGCCATGCTGTACAACCCGCGCTGGCCGTGGCATGCGGCGGCGGCGCTGGGGGCGCAGGTTGCTGCACCGCCGCAATACTGGCGTTCGCAGCCGCGCGAACTGAAAAACCTTTTCGGCGCCACCCGCCTGGGACAGCGCTGAACGCGGGCCGTGGGCGCGGCGCCGTGGGGCGCCCGCCACGGTTGCCTTTCCTGCATCAAAATCCTTTAGGTTCAAAAACTGCGAGGTCTTATAATCGTGGGGTTTTTTTGTCCTGAAGGATATGCCTGTGAATCAATCGCTGGTCCAGAAGCTGACCCGTACCAAGCCGGCCCCTGTCGAAACCGATGGCGGCACGAGCCTGCACGGGGAGGGCTTGAGCCGCTCCATCGGCCTGTTTTCGCTGACCATGATCGGCGTTGGCGCCACGATCGGCACCGGCATTTTCTTCACCATGGTGGAAGCGGTGCCCAAGGCCGGCCCCTCCGTGGTGCTGTCCTTCCTGCTGGCGGCGCTGACCGCCGGCCTGACCGCGCTGTGCTACGCCGAACTGTCGTTCAAGGTGCCGGCCGCCGGTTCCGCCTATTCCTTCGCCTACCGCACGCTGGGCGAGTTCATGGCCTTCATCGTCGCCTTCTGCCTGCTGCTTGAATACGGGCTGGCGGCCAGCGCCACGGCGATCGGCTGGTCTGATTATTTGAACAATTTCCTGGTCAACGCCTTCGGCTGGCAGATTCCCGAGCATCTGCGCTCGCCGATGATCGTGTCCACCGCCAACGGCACGGTGTGGAATCTCGGCCACTTCAACCTGCCGCCGGTGATCCTGGTGGTGCTGTGCTGCTTCCTGCTGATCCGCGGCGCCAAGGAATCGGCCACCGCCAACGCCATCATGGTGCTGATCAAGCTGGCGATCCTGATCTTCTTCGCCGTCATTGCCTTCACCGGTTTCGACGCCAACAACTTCACCCCGTTCACCAAGCCGACCGCCGGCGAGTGGGTGCCCGGCGCGGCCGGCATTGCCGCGGCGGCGGGCACGGTGTTCTTCTCCTTTATCGGCCTGGATACGATTGCCACCGCCGGCGAGGAAGTGCGCAACCCGAAGCGCAACGTCCCGATCGGCATCATCGCCGCCCTGATCATCGTCACCCTGTTCTACATGCTGGTGGCGATTGCGGCGATGGGCGCGCAGCCGGCGCATATGTTTGAGCACCAGGCGGCCGGCCTGTCGGTGATCCTGCAGAACGTGACCGGCAAGGCCTGGCCTGCGCTGGTGCTGTCGGCGGGTGCGGTGATTTCCGTGTTCTCGGTGACCCTGGTGACGATCTACGGCCAGACCCGCATCCTGTATGCCATCGCCAAGGACGGCCTGGTGCCGAAAGCCTTCCAGAGCGTGAACCCGAAATCGCACGCGCCGGTGGCCAACACCATCATCGTCAGCCTGGTGGTGGGCGTGGTGGCGGGCCTGGTGGATTCCACCTTCCTGTGGGATATGGTGTCGATGGGCACCCTGACCGCCTTCATCGTGGTCTCGGTCGCGGTGCCGGTGCTGCGCGCCAAAGAGCGCGCGGCGGGCACGGTCACCAAGGGCGGCTTCCGCGTGCCGTTTGGTCCCTATGTCGTGCCGGGCCTGAGCATCCTGGCCTGCGCCTACCTGATGTTCAGCCTTTCGCATGCCACCAAGATGATTTTCACTATCTGGATGGGCGTTGCAGTGATAACCTACTTCATCTACGGTATCCGAAATTCCCGGCTTAACAAGGTGTAAATAATGCAGGCCAAAGCAATCGCCCAATCAGTTTTCCTGGCTTCGGCCATTTTCTCTGGGGCGGTTGCCCAGGCCGGGTCCTCGGGCACGGCCATCCGTGACTACCGCGCGGTAGCCATCTCCCCCGCCGGCGACCGCGTCGTGTCGCTGGAATCCATCGATCCTGGCAATGGCAAGCGTCCGCACCCCACCGTCGTGGTGCGCGACGCGGCCAGCGGCGCCATCGTCGCCGAATTCGACCCGTGCGGCACATGCAGTTATGACAAGCCGGCCTGGTCGCCGGATGGCAAGGCGCTGGCCTTTGTCGCCAGCGACAGCCGCGCCGGTTCCGCCGCGCTGCAGGTGGCGCAGGCGGCGGTGGGCGGCAAGACCCGCGTGCTGGCCACGGTGCAGGGCGTCGCCAGCAGCGCGCGCTGGTCGCCGGACGGGCGCACGCTGGCGCTGCTGGCCACCCCCAACGCGCGCAAGGAAACCGGCGCCACGGCCGCCGGCGCGCGCCAGGTGGGCGAGATCGGCGTGGAGGAAGATGCGCAGCGTATCGCCACCGTGCCGGCGGACGGCGGCGCGCTGCGCCTGCTGTCGCCGGACGACACCTTCATCTACGAGTACGACTGGACGCCGGACGGCAAAGGCTTTATCGCCACCAGCGCCAAGGGCAACGGCGACAACAACTGGTGGGTGGCCAAGCTGTCGTACATCGACGCCGGCAGCGGCGCGCTGCGCATCGTGGCGCATCCTGGCACGCAGCTGAATACGCCGCGTGTTTCGCCCGACGGCCGCACGGTGGCATTCATCGGCGGCCTGATGAGCGATTTCGGCTCGGTCGGCGGCGACATCTACACGGTGCCGCTGGCGGGCGGCGAGCCGGCCAATATGACGCCCGGCTTCAAGGGCACGTTCAACACCCTCGCCTGGCGCGGCAGGAATTTGCTGGCCAATGCGCTGGTGGGCGACAAGTCGAGTGTGCTGTCGGTCGATCCGGCCAATGGCCGCCACGTGACGCTGCGCGCAGTCGCCGCATCGACCAGCGCCGCCGACGGCCGCATGAGCTTCAGCGCGGATGGCAGCAAAGCCGCGGCGGCGCAGGAAGACTTCGAGCACGCTGCCGCCATCGTGGCGGGACCGATCGCTGCCATGCGCGCCATCACCGACGACAACGCCCACCTGCAGCCGCAGGTCGCGGTGCAGAATATCAGCTGGCAGAACGAGGGCTTCAATGTGCAGGGCTGGCTGCTCGGCCCGCGCGACAAGGCGGCCGGCAGGAAGTACCCGATGATCGTGCAGGTACACGGAGGCCCCGCCGCTGCCGCATCGCCGCGCTATATCGCGCCGGGCGAACAGGGCAACCCCCTGGTGCGCGAGCTGGTGGAGAAGGGCTACTACGTGTTCATGCCGAATCCGCGCGGCAGCTTCGGCCAGGGGCAGGCCTTCGCGCGCGCCAACCGGCGCGATTTCGGTGGCGGCGACTTGCGCGACATCCTGGCCGGCATCGATGCCGTGGCCGCAGCGGCGAAGGTCGACACCAGCCGCATGGGGCTGATGGGCCACTCCTACGGCGGCTTCATGACCATGTGGGGCGTGACGCATTCGCAGCGCTTCAAGGCTGCCGTCGCCGGCGCCGGCATTGCGAACTGGATTTCCTATTACGGCCAGAACGGCATCGACCAGTGGATGATCCCGTTCTTCGGCGCTTCGGCATATGACGACCCGGCGATCTACCGCCAGCTGTCGCCCATTGAATCGATCAAGGTGGCGCGCACGCCGACGCTGATCTACGTCGGCGAGCGCGATGTGGAGTGCCCGCCTGCGCAGTCGATGGAGTTCTGGCACGGCCTGAAGGCCATGGGCGTGCCCACTTCGCTCGTGATTTATGAAGGCGAGGGGCACAGCATCCGCAAGCCGGATCACCAGCGCGACCTGCGCAAGCGCACGATTGAATGGTTTGGACGTTACCTGGGCGAGTAAGCAGCATGCGTTTGAGGCTTAAGTTGATGGCGGCCCTGCTGGCGACAGGGCTGGGGGCCGTTGCCCTGGTGGGCGGGGTGGCGTACGTCAGCGTCAGGTACAAGGTTGACTCGCTGCGCAAGCAGCAGGCGGCGGAGCACTTCCATACCTACATGACGGCCTACCTGGCCGAATACGGCGACTGGGCGACGGCGATCAAGACGGAGTCGTTCGACCGCTTTGTACGGCGCCAGGAAGGCGCGCGTACGCAGGGGGCTGAACTGCCCAGCGAGATGCTGGAGCGCATGCCGCCGCCCATCAATGACCAGGCGCGCAATGCCACTCGTGCGCAGGAGGTGAGCCCGGCTGCGCCGCCGGCGGCAGGCGATGGCCCGCCGGCCGACCCGACCATCCCCGCCGTGCGCCGCAGCAGCGGAACCGTGGCGCCCGATGGCGGCCTGCCCAAACCGGACTACCGCGATGCGCCGCCCGATCCAACCCTGCCGGCGGTGCGCCGCCCGGGCCCTGCCGCGCCGGCGCCTGGGAGCGCTGGCCCAGCCGATCCTTCAACCTCCCGGCCGGCGCCGGGGACGCCCACGGGCGCACTCTCACCGGACGGCTACCGGCCGCCGCGCGACGCCTATGGCGGCCCGGCGGAAGGCCGCGGCCAGCAAGGCCCGCGCGGCGATGGCTACGGCGGCCCGCCACCGGAAGGCCGCGACCAGCAAGGGCCGCGCGGCGATGGCTACGGCGGCCCACCACCGGCAGGCCGCGACCAGCGCGGCCCGCGCGGCGATCGTTACGGCGGTCCGCCGCCGGAAAGCCGTGAGCGCCCCCAGGGCGGCCCGCACGACGGCTATGGCCCGCCTCCGGAGGGACGCGAGCAGCGCGGCCCGCGCGACGGCTATGGCCCGCCTCCTGAGGGGCGCGAACAGCGCGGTCCGCGCGGCGATGGCTATGGCGGCCCGCCGCCGGAAGGCCGTGAGCGCCCACAAGGCGGCCCGCGCGACGGCTATGGCGGGCCACGCGACGGCTACGGTCCGCCACCGCATGCCCACGAGCAGCGCGGTCCACGCGGCGAAGGCCACGACCGTGCGCAAGGCGCCCAGCGCGATGGCTACGGCTATGGCGGCCCGCGTCCGGAAGACCGCGAACAGCGTCCGCCGCGTGAACGCGATGGCCAGCCGCTGGCCGAGCGCGCCGACCGTCCGCAAGCCGGAGGCGGCCCGCTTGCCGGCGAAGCGATAGCGCGCCCGGACGGCAGCCTGGAACGCGGCCCTGAGCGCGATCCTGAGCGCCTCCCACGCGGCGAGCGTCCGCCACGCCGCGACGGCCCGCCGCCATTCCGCTTCGTGCTGGCCGACGCCGAGTACAAGGTGCTGCTGGGCGGAGGCCAATTCCGCGTCGGTGAGACGCTGCCGGAATCCGCCCGCGCCACCTCCCGCCCGATCCTCGTCAAGGACAAGACGGTCGCCTACGTCTATAGCGACGGCGCCCCCACTCCATCGCCGCAGGAGCAGAAATACATCGACGCCCTCTACAACTCCCTGTGGTGGGGCATCGGCGCCGCCGCAAGCCTGGCGACCATTCTCGGCGTGCTGCTAAGCCGCGGCCTGTCGCGCAGCCTGAGCAGCCTGACGGCCGCCGTGAAAGGCATGCACCAGGGCGAGTTACGCCAGCAAGTGCCGGTGAAAGGCAAGGACGAAGTCGCCGCCCTGGCCAGCGCCTTCAACGAGATGAGCGAACAGCTGGCGCAAAGCCACGAAGAGCTGAACGCCTCGCACGCCACCATCCTGCAGCAGGCGGAGCAACTGCGTGAACTCAGCATCCGCGACGCGCTCACGCAGCTGTACAACCGGCGCCACTTCGACGAACAGGCCAACACCCTGTTCAACCAGGCCGTGCGCCATAAACGACCGCTGGCGCTGGTGATCTGCGATATCGACCACTTCAAGAAAATCAACGACACCTACTCGCACGCCACCGGCGACGTCGTGCTGCGCCACGTCGGCACCATCCTGCGCAAGCACATGCGCCTGTCCGACCTGGTGGCGCGCTACGGCGGCGAAGAGTTCGTGATGGCCTTCCCGGAAACGCCAGGCCCGCAGGCCGCCGCCCTGTGCGACAAGCTGCGCGCCCTGATCCAGAACTACCCGTGGCACGAAGTCCACCCGGACCTGAAGGTCACCATGAGCATGGGCGTGTATGCCGACATCGCCGCCGGCAGCGCCGAAACCATGCTGCAGAAGGCCGACGCGCTGCTGTACCGCGCCAAGGAGTCCGGCCGTAACCGCGTCTGCTTCGCGTGACATTTAGCGCAATTTGGACCGGGCCGGGAGTGCTATGCTCCCGGCCATGAAAATTCCCCACTCCTTTGCACTCATAGCTGCACTTTTCGCCGCCCCCGCCGTTGCCGGCGAGGCACCGCAGAACTACGCTGCCGTCCAGCACGTTGATGGAAAGGTCATTGGTACGATACGCGGCGCTGCCGCTACCTTAGGTGTTCATGGCGACATGCTGGAGTTCGCGCATGGCGCTGTGCGCATCAATGGCACACCTGTCGCCACCGTGCCCAAAGTATGCGAAATCAGGTACATCGTTGACGGCACCCACCGTACGCTTTATGTCAATGGCAAGCAGCGCGCGCTGCCAGAGATCCCGCCGCCAGCAGCGGTTACCCGGATCGGCGGGTAACAGGATGATTTGTCGATACCTCCTGCCGGCCATGCTGGCCGCCGTACTGTACCCGCTGCAAGCCCGCGCCAGCGACGAGGAAACCCATGTCTACCTCGCAGACGGCGAACTCAATTACGTCGGCTCGCTATCGGCCGAAGCCAATGCCAGGCTGTTCGCCTTGTACAGCAGCCAGCAGACAAAGCCCACCACGCTGGCGATACGCAGCCCCGGCGGCAACACGGTGGTCGGCATGGAGCTCGGCACGTGGGTCCACGAAAACAAGCTCGATGTGAAAGTGCTGGAAGGCTGCTATTCGTCCTGCGCCAACTACGTCTTCACCGCCGGGCGCCGTAAAATTGTCAGCAACTTCGCCCACATCGGATACCACGGCGGCATGAGCAGCATGAGCTTCAAGTTTGATGACGCCACGCTGGCCGCGCTTTCCGATGCCCGGAAGGATGGCGAAAAAATCACGCGGGAGAATGCATTGGCTGCCATCAAAAAAATGATTGCACCGCAGCTTGAGTTGGAAGAGAAGTACTTCGCAATGATCGGCGTCCAGCAAAGGATTACGACGCTTGGCCAATCCGATGAGCACCGCAAAGCTGCGCCCAAGGGGGCAGAGGGCTGGACTTACTCAATCCCGGACTTTGCCAAATTTGGTGTCGCCAATATCGAGGTGATCAACCCGCCATGGCGGCCCGAGCACAACCCGTCCCGCAACGTGATTTACCAGCTTTCTGTCGAGTGAATGCAGATGGATACGATCCCCCTTGAATTCGTCAGCGGCATTCCATTCATCCAGGTCACGGTAGGCGCCGCGCCGCCAGAACGCATGATGTTCGATTCCGGCGGCATGATCGGCATCTCTGTGCCGCAGTCCACGATCGAGCGTTCCGCGTCTGTCAAAGTGCTCGATGAGAAGGAGCGCTTTTCGGACTTGCAAGGCCAGGTGCATGAAGTGTCGAAGCTGGTTGCGCAAGACGTCGTCATCGGCAAGACGCGCTTTGCCGCCGTTGACGGCCGGGTCGACACCCACTGGGGCGGCGAAAGCAATGATGCAAAGCTTGCGGAAGCGCTGCAAGGCGGCGTGGTCGGGCTTGATATGTTCGCGGGACGTCCGCTGCTGTTCGACTACAAGCGCCGCACGATGTCGATCTACGCTGCCGGCCAGAACGCCAGCGCGGACTGGAAGAAATGGCGCGCGCTGCCCCTGGGCTATGGCAACGAAGGGCCCTTTGTGACGCTGCAGGTGGCCGGCAAGCCGAAGAAGTTCGTGCTCGATACCGGCGCGCAGGTAAACCTGGTCGATAGCGCCAAGTTCGAATGCGCAAAGGACTGTCCGCGTCCGCGCCTGCCCAAGCTGGCGGATGCCGGCGGGAGGGCGCTGCAGTCCCAGGACGCCGAGCGCGTTGACCTGGCCGAGGCGCCCTTCGACGGCATCCTTGGCGCGCCGTTCTTCCGCAGCTACCGCGTCGTGTTCGACCTGAAAGGCGGGCGGCTGCACATCGCCCCAAACTAGGGCCGCGGACAGGCGCAGCGCGCCATGGCATTTGCTCCAGTCGAGCATAGTAGAATTGCCGGCTTTTTATACGATCCTGTCGCTGCAATGAACCGTACGGTCAATTTCCACCCGGGTTACCGACCCGATATCGATGGCATGCGCGCACTTGCCATCCTCGCGGTTGTCTTCTACCACGCGTTCCCAGGCAAACTGACAGGTGGCTTTGCTGGCGTCGATGTGTTCTTCGTGATCTCCGGCTACCTGATTTCGACGGTAATCTTCAGGAGCCTGGAGCAGGGCCGTTTCAGTTTCAGGGAGTTCTTCGCGCGCCGCATCAAGCGCCTGTCGCCGGCGCTGATCCTTGTGCTGGCGAGCTGCTATTTGTTCGGCAGCTACGCCCTTCTGAGCGACGAGTTCCAGCAACTTGCGAAGCACACCGCTTTCAGCGCGGCGTACCTGCAGAACTTTGCCTTATGGGGCGAGGCCGGCTACTTTGACACCGCCAATAACCTCAAACCGCTGATGCACCTTTGGTCGCTTGGCGTCGAGGAACAGTTTTACCTCGTTTTCCCGCTACTGTTCTGGGCCGCCTGGCGATTGCGTCTGAACATGCTGGCGCTGCTGCTGGCGGTAGCCCTGGCGTCGTTCGGCCTGAATATGGCAATGATCCAGGATAAGCCCGTCGCCACCTTCTATCTGCCGCTGACGCGCTTCTGGGAACTCCTCGCCGGCGCGCTGCTGGCCTACCTGTATCGCGCCGACCCGCAGCGCAGCCTCGGCCAGGTGGCCGGCAATGCGATGACCAGCGCCGGCCTGCTCTTGCTGGTGGCGTGTTTCGCGCTGCTGGACCCGGCGTCCGCTTATCCTGGCTGGCGCGCCCTTGTGCCGGTCGCTGCAACCGTTATGCTGATTGCCGCCGGCCCGCAAACGTACTTGAACCGCTGGCTGCTGGGGAACAGGCCGATGCGGTTTATCGGCGCGATCAGCTATCCTTTGTACCTGTGGCACTGGCCATTGCTGGCGTTCTCCCTGATCATCGACGAACAGCCTGTCACACAGCGCAACGCCGCCGTCGTGCTCAGCTTCGTTCTGGCCTGGCTGACCTGGTGCCTGGTGGAGCGGCCAGTGCGCTTCGGTCCTTCCCGCCGCTACATGGTGCCTGCCCTGTGCGGCATGCTCCTGGTGCTGGTCGGCCTTGGCCTGCGGCCGCTGGAGGTCGGCCGCGAAGCCTTGCTGCGTGCGGACCATCGCCACGGCATCAATCGCTTTGACCATCCATACAAACAGGATTGCGCTGCGGTGCTGGGCAGTTCCGGCGACAACGACTGGTGCAATGCCGGTAACGCCAACGGCGCTGCGCCGCAAATGCTGCTGGCCGGCGACAGCTTCTCGAACGCTTACACCGAGATGCTCAAAGCCGTGCCGGGGGCGCCACGCTTCGTGCAGGCGGGGCGTGGTGGTTGTCCCGCGTTGGCGGGCTACGGCAATGCCGAATGCAGGGCTTTTACCAACAAGGTGCTGGCGCTGGCGGAAAACACCCCGGAGCTTGCCACAGTCGTCCTGGCCGGGCACTGGCCGGCATATGTCGACCGCCGCGAAATGGGCATGAGCGCGACCGCCGATGAATTCTTCCAGGCCTTTGAAGCGACGGTGGCCCGCTACCAGGCCATGGGCAAGCGCGTCGTAGTGTTGCTGTCGCCGCCGACCGGCAGCAAGCCTCGCGCTTGCCTGGGGCGTCCTATTTCGCTGAGCAAGAAGCGCATGTGCGATCTCCCGCAAACGCTGGCAATGGAGAACGACGGGGCCTATCGCGAGCGCATGCTGCCGTTTCTGGAATCGAAAGGCGTGCCCGCTTTCGATCCGTTCAGGGCGCTGTGCGATGGCACGAAGTGCCAGGCGATAGATGGCGACAAGATCCTGTACGCTGACATCAACCACCTTAGCGTCTACGGCGGCCAGTATCTGGCGCAGTACCAGGCGGACGCTTTGCGTTCCTTGCTGCTTACCGCTGACTAGATCGGCGGCAGCCCGTGCATGGCGCGGGCTTTGTTGCATTCGGGGGTGTATTCGGTGAACTCGCGGCAGGTGGAGGAGCGCTGCGCGTAGATCGTGCAGCCGACCTCCTTGCCTACCTCGCCGGACAATGCGATGCAGCGCACCGGTTTTGCCTCCGTGCCGCGCATGGCGGCGCGGTGCGGCGTGATGGGGACGGTGAGGTGCGCCGGCACCTCCTCGCCCCAGTAGAACGAGACCCGGAAACTGGCGCAGCAGGCGCCGCAGCTCTGGCAGTGCGACACCTTCAAGTCCCCTGCGCCACGTTACGGACAATGGCTTCGCTGTGGCCGATGATCTTGTCCGCGTCGGCCTGCAGCAGGCGGATACGGCGCTGCACCAGCGGCCAGCCGGACCAGTTGACGACGGGTTCGGCACCCGCCTCGCGCCGCAGCGGGGCGGCGGGCGGTGTGGCGCCGGTGTGGCGCGACAGGGCCACCGACAGCGTGCGGCAGACCGACGCGTGGCTGGTGGCCAGCATGGCGTTCACCGCCTCGCTCGGGATATCGCGCGCATGGCGGCGCAGGATGGCGCGCAGGGCCGCCACGTGCGCCACCAGCAGGTAGTTCTGCACGATGAACAGGTTGATGTCCTCGGCTGCGCGCTGCTTGCTCTCCGGCTCGTCCAGCATGCGCACCAGCGCCGCGCTCAGCGCCGCCAGCGCATCCATCAGGCGCTTGCGCTGGATGCGGTAGATGAAGTCGTTGCGGTACTTGCCCTGCAGGAGGTCGAAGCTGGCCTCCATATAGCTCAGGTTCACGTCCAGCACCTGCTTGATCAGGCGCGGCAAGGACTGGTACTCCCAGTTCGCCAGCACGAAGCTGAAGGCGGTCGCGATGGCGGCGCCGACGAAGGTGTCGATCAGGCGCTCGGAGATCAGCGTGCTGCTCGGCGCCACCAGGTACATCCACAGCAGGATCATCACCGACACGGCGATCGCCGCGTAGCGGTAGCGCAGGTAGATGAAGGTCGGCGTGGCGATGGATGCCAGCACCAGCACGCCGACGATGGCGGCCGGATGGTTCATGAACTTCAGCACCAGCGCCGTGATGACGCAGCCGATCACGGTGCCGACGATGCGGTCCGAACGGCGCTGCTTGGTCATGCTGAACGAGGGCTTCAGGATGATGACGATGGTCAGCACGATCCAGTAGCTGTGCGCCTTGTACGGCAGCATGGCGCCGATCGCCAGGCCGGCGGCGATCGCCATCGACACGCGCAGCGCAAAGCGGAAGATCGGCGAATCCATGCGGAAGTGCGACAGCATCAGCTGCAGCTCGTACTTCTGCTGCGACAGGAAAGGCTGCATGTCCATATCGCGCCAGAAGTGGGTGTCTTCGTACACCTTCTGGCTCGACACGTGCAGCTCGCCGATCATGCGGATGATGGCCATGATCTTGTTGCGCTGGGCGCGCAGCACGGTGACGGCTTCACGGCGCGGCTTGCCGGCATCCAGGTCGTCCTGCAGGCCGGCGATCTGCTGCTCGAGCGCCATCAGCTCCGGCGTGTAGTCGACTTCCGGGAACGACGGGCGGTTGCGTGTGACGGCGTAGGCCACCGATTCGATGTCGCGCGCGGCCTTGTAGGCCAGGTCGTGCAGGGTGCGCAGGGCGGGCGAGTCGAGCAGGTGGGTGCGCAGCGCCGCGTAGTCGGTGTGCGTGGCCAGGATCTGTTCATACAGGTCCAGCATGCAGACGTGGACCTGCACCACCACCGCGTCCTTGCGGTTGTTGTGCGCGCGCAGGATCAGGTCGCGCGACGCCTGCTGGCGGTCGGCCAGCAAAGCCTGGTGCCGCACCAGCTTGTTGAACTGTTCGGTGAGGTTGTAGCGCGTGTCGTAGAAGTCGGCCTTGATGTCGATGTAAGCCGCCAGCTCGAACAGCGCCTCCGCCAACACCTGCTGCTTGATACGGTGGCGCAGCAGCCAGGCCACGCCCATGGCGTAGGCCAGGTAGGCCAGGGCGCCCAGCATGAACAGGCCGGCGTGGCGGAACGATTCGGCCGGCGTCAGCACGTGCTCGGTCGACATGGTCATGATGAACAGCGTCGCCAGCTGCAGCGGCATCGACTTCTTGCCATACACGACCATCATGCTGGCGAAGAAGCTGACCGCGACCAGCATCACCATCAGCAGCCAGTAATACGGCCCGCACAGGCTGATCAGCAGCGTCACGGCGCTGCACAGCAGCACCGACGCCATCATCTCGTTGAACTTGTGGCGCAGCGGGCTTGGCATGTCCATCAGCGCGGTGCACAGCGCGCCGATGCCGATGGACATGGCCACATGCGTATTGGCCAGCCACATGAACAGCGCAACAATGCCAACCAGGCCGGCGCCGAAGCGCAGGCCCAGGTGGAAGTAATGGCTGTAGAAGAAGGTGCGGGGGTCTAGTGCGTAGTGCATGATCCCCGTCTTACACAATCGACAGGACAGGGTAGCGGCGCCATTCAGGCTCGCGCTGTCGCTGGCAGTTGTGGAAGATGAAGTGCAGCACTGCGTCCTTGTCCTTCACCAGCGCCGGGTTGGCGGCTTTCCATTTTTCGAACAGGGCTTTGGTTTCCGGCTCGGTGGCCAGGATGTCGGCCGCCAGGTCCTCGAACACGTAGTCGGAGATGTTCTCCTTGCGCTCCAGCACGGAGTTGAAGAAGCCCCAGCGGAAGAAGGAGTCGTGGGCCTGCGGCTCCAGGGTTTCAACGGCGTAGCGCGCGTTGTCCTGGTCCAGCGAGACGTACCAGTCGCCGGCGGCCAGCTCGAACGAGCCTGCGCGCTGCTCGACTTCCACTTCGTCGTGGAACATGTGGCCTTCGTAGGCGGTCGGGCGCGAGACCACGTTGGCGATGTGGTAGTACTGCGCCTGCACCGTGGTCGGCGCCTCGATGCGGGTCATCTGCACGCCGTTCCATTGCAGGCGCTCAATCACTTCGCGCCAGGCTTGAGGGATGACGTAGGCTTTCGGCGCCTTGATCACGGTGTCGGCCGGGAAGCTGTTATACCACTTGATGTCGCGCGCCCACGGCTTGCTGCGGTCGTAGGACAGGCGGATGTAGTCGCCCAGCCTGGACGGGCTGCGCTGCGCCTCGTAGCCTTTGAAATGGAAGGTGCCTGGATTCTCTTCATCCATGCGCCAGGTGACGGCCCATTCCTTCTGCTTGCGCTGGGTCGCCTTGGCGGCGGCGCGCAGGGCCTTGATTTGCTCGCCGTGCTTGACGGTGAAGTTACGCACGGTGTCCACCAGCGCGCGCATGGAGTCGTAGCGGTCGGCGTACGGCTTGAGCATGTGCGTCTCCGGCATGAAGCCGATGATGTTGTGCAGGGCGGTGAAACCGGTCGAGAAGCGCGCGGTTTCCAGGAAGTCGGCGATGCCGTCGTCCGGGGTTTCCACCACCGGGTTCACGTACGGGCAGGTCGGCCAGCCGGCGGCTTCCATGTCGGTGTAAATCTGCGGCAGCATGGTGTCGCGCAGGAAGGCGCCCAGCTCGCCACCCAGCTTGTCGCACTGGGTGTGGATCAGGGTCATGGTGTAGCTGTAGTCGGCGCCGTTGGAGGTGTGGGTATCCACCATCACGTCCGGGTCCCAGGCGGTGATCAGCTGGTTGAAGAACTGCGCGTTCAGCGTGTCGCATTTGACGAAGTCGCGGTTCAGGTCCAGGTGGCGGCTGTTGCCGCGGAAGCCGAACATCTCCGGGCCGTCCTGGTTGGCGCGCGAAGTGTTCTGGCGGTTCAGGCAGCCGTCCACGTTGTACACCGGGACGAACAGCAGCACGGTCTTGCCCAGGCTGGCCAGCAGCTCCGGCTGGAAGCAGAAGTCGCGCACCATGGCCATGCAGGCGTCGATGCCTTCCGGCTCGCCGGGGTGGATGCCGTTGTTGTTGAAGAAGACCGTGCGGCCTTCGCGCTTGATCTGTTCACGGTCGAAAACGCCGTCGGCGCTGACCACGCCCACATGCAGGGGGATGCCGCCGTCCGATACGGCTGCCTGTTCAAATTTCAGGATATTCGGGAAGCGGCGTGCCAGTTCTTCGTAGAAGGCGATGCACTCGGTCCAGAGGGTAGTCTGGTTTTTGTTGCCTTTTTCGTAAGGCGTGAGCATTTCTTGCATGGTCTGGATCTCAGGTTTCTGCATGTGGGGGGAGGTCAGCGATTTTACCACTTAGCCCTTGTGGCCATTAGCCTCCACCCACTTGGCGAATGCCTGCGCCCAGCCGGCCAGCACTTCCCTGGTCTTCTCGTTATTGACCTTGCCGTCTTCGCCGATCAGGGCGCTGCCGTTGCCGATGTAGACCTCCGGGCCAGGCATGACGGGCGCGTTCAGGGTCACCATGGTCTGGCGCACATTGTGGTTGCCGGCAAAGCCGCCCACCGCGCCGACCGAGGCCGAAATCACGCCGACCGGCTTGGCGGCCCAGATGCTCTTGCCCCAAGGGCGCGAGCCGACGTCGATCGCGTTCTTCAGCGCGCCCGGCATGGAGCGGTTGTACTCCGGCGTGGCAATGGCGATGCCGTCCACATTGCGCAGCTTGTCGCGGAAGGCGGTCCAGGCGGCAGGCGGGGTGCCGGCGTCGTCCAGATCCTGGTTGTAGAGCGGCAGGTCGCCAATGTCGACGAACTCGAACTGCAGTTCGGCCGGCGCCACTTCCACCAGCGCGTTGGCGAATTTACGGTTCAGCGAATCCTTGCGCAGGCTGCCGACGATGAGGGCGATTTTCTTGGTCATGTGAGGCTCCTTGTAAAACGGACAATGTACATCAAGCGGGGAAAATATGCGCGTCCTGGCGCAGCGCATCGAACAGGAACTGGCTGAGCGCCTTGATGCGCGCCACGTTGCGCAAGTCGCGGTGGCTCAACACCCAGAGCTGGGTGTGGAAGCGCGGGTCGGGCGGCGCCAGCTGCTCCAGCGTGCGTTCGCGCTCGGCCAGCAGGCAAAGCAGCGGCGCCACGCCCATGCCATGGCGCGCCGCATCGACCATGGTCAACAGGCTGTCGGCGCGCACCGCCACCTGCGCCGGCGGCACGCGCTCGGCCAGCCACTGCGCCGCCGCCAGGTGGGCCAGGCTTTCATCCGGCGCCACCCAGCGGTGCGCCGCCCAGTCATCGCGCGCGATGCCGGCACGGTCGGCGCGGCGCAGGTAGGCGCGCGAGGCGTAGAGCGCCGTCGCCACCGCGCCCACCTTGCGCCCGACCAGGTTGGCCGGCGGCGTGTTGGACGGGCGCAGCGCCATGTCGGCCTCGCGCTGGGTCAGGTTGAGGAAGCTGTTGTTGACCACCAGCTGCAGCTGCACCGCAGGATGCTGCTCCTGGAAGCGTTCCAGGTAGGGCATGAGCAGGCCGTGCGCCAGCGTGTCGGTGGTGGTCAGGCGGATCGGGCCGCGCAGCTCCTCATCCAGGCCGCCGACTTCGCGCTGGGCGCTGCCGATATCCGCCTCGATCGGGCCCAGGCGGCCGCGCAGGGTTTCGCCGGCGCCGGTCATCACATAGCCGGACTGCAGGCGCTCGAACAGGCGCACCCCGAGCGACTGCTCCAGGCTATCGAGCCGGCGCAGCACCGTCGAGTGGTTCACCCCCAGCTCGCGCGCCGCCGCCGAGATGGAGCCGCCGCGCGCCACGGCGGCGAAATAGCGCAAGTCTTCCCAGTCGAGCTTCTGCATATTTGCGTAACCGTTCCGCTGTTTTTGGGAATTTTAATGCGTTTTTGCACGGCATACACTGGCCGGCATCCACCCACCAAAGGAGAACGACATGCTGACCCTCTACACCGCCGACACCCCCAACGGCCAAAAGATCACCATCGCCCTGGAAGAACTGGGCCTGCCGCATACGCTGCACCATGTGAACCTGTCCGCCGGCGAGCAGCACCAGGCCCCGTTCAGCGAAATGAGCCCCAACCACAAGATCCCCCTGCTGGTGGACGACGCCACGCCGATTTTCGAATCCGGCGCCATCCTGATCCACCTGGCCGACAAAGCCGGCAAGCTGCTGCCGGCCAGCGGCGAAGCGCGCAGTGTCGCGCTGCAGTGGCTGTTCCTGCAGGTCGGCAGCATCGGCCCGATGCTCGGCCAGCTCTGGTACTTCCGCCACGCCTGCGACACGCAAAGCGTGGTCGCCCTCGAGCGCTACCACCGCGAAACGCTGCGCCTGCTGGGCGTATTCGAAGCACGCCTGCGCGACAAGCCCTACCTGGCCGGCGACGAATACACGATCGCCGACATCGCCAGCTTCCCCTGGATCCGCTCGCACCATGAACTGGGTGTCACGCTGAACGACTACCCGGCCGTCGCCGACTGGCTGGCCCGCATCGCAGCGCGGCCCGCCGTGCAGCGCGGCCTGGCCGCCGCCAAGCCATGATCGCCGCCTGGCTCTTGCTGCTGGCGGCGGCGCTGGTCGACATCGCCATGGCGGTCGCCCTCAAGCACGCGGAAGGGTGGACCCGCTTCTGGCCCAGCCTGGCCGGCCTGGTCTTTGCCAACGGCGCCATCGTCCTGTTGACCCTGGCGTTGCGCCAGCTGCCGGTCGGCACCGCCTTCGCCATCTTCACCGGCATCGGCGCCGCTGGCGCCGCCCTGGTCGGCATCGTGGTTTATGGCGAAAGCGCCACCCCGCTGCGCCTGCTGCTGATCGCCCTCATCATCGCCGGCATCGCCGGCCTCAAGCTCACGCACAGCTGAAAACAACAGAGCCCGTGTCCCACGCTGGGACACGGGCTCTGCCGTGTGATGCGGACGCTCGTGCCCGCTGGGGCACGAGCTGGGCTGTAGAGATTACTCGGCGCCCATTTCCTTCATCAGGTTATGCGCCTTGTCGATGTACTTCATGTTCCACAGCATGTAGCGCAGGTCGACCTGGATGTCGCGGGTCTTGGCTTTGTTGAAGTCCCAGTCGGAAATGATGGAGTCCAGCGTGCCGTCGAAGGCCAGGCCTACCAGCTCGGCTTTCGAGTTCAGCGCGGCGGAACCGGAGTTGCCGCCGGTGATGTCCAGGGTCGCCAGGAAGTTCACCGGTACCGACTTCAGCTTGGCATCGTAATACTTGCCATATTGTTTGCCGTTGATCGCGTCCAGCTGCGCTTGCGGGGCCTTGAATTCACCTTCGCCGGTGGCTTTGGCTTTCACGCCGGCCAGGGTGGTGAAGGCGGTCCAGCCGGTGGTGCCGTCGGCGCCTTCGGCGCGGCCGGCGACCTTGCCGAAGGTGACGCGCAGGGTGCCGTTGGCGTCAGGGTACACGGCCTGGCCTTTCGAGTTCATGAAGGCGATCTTGGCTTTCATGTAGCTCGAGTAGGCTTGCTGGATCTTGCCGGCCAGTTCTTCGTTTTCAGCTTCACGCTTCATGGCGTCGTCGTACAGGGCGACGGCGGCCTTGATGAAGCTGTCTTCGCTGGCCTTGAACTCGGCCACCGATTTGCCCAGCCACTCGGCGCGGAACTTGGCGTCTTCCAGCTGGGAGCCGGCGTACAGCTTGTCCAGTGCGGCGGACAGTTCGGCTTCGCTGGAACCTGGCTTGATGCCCAGCACGCTGTCGAACACGGCGTTGTGCTCGGCGGCCGGCTGCGCGGCGTAGTGCTTCAGGTTGTTCAGCACGATGGCTTTGTTGACCTTGGCCACGTAGGTCTTGTTCACGCCGTCGATCGACTGCTTGATGCGCTTGGCGTCGCGTTCCTGGTAGCCGGCTTTGCGTTCGGCGTTCGGCTTCTGGTTTTCATTGGCCAGGCGGTACATGATGCGCGCCACGTTCAGCAGGGTCGGCGAGGAGCGGTCCAGGTGGAAGTCGCGCTTGTTCTCGGCGTCGCGCTGGGCGATCAGCTTTTCCACGGCTTCCAGGTCGGCGCCGAAGGCGGCCTTGCGCTTGGCATCGCTGTTGACCCATGCTTTCAGGGCGGCATGCTCTTTGGACTTGCGGTCCAGCATGTCGCTGCCTTCGTAGCTGTTCAGCATGCCCTTGCGGTTCTTGTAGTAGTTGTTGATGCTGGCGACCTGGCCGGCTACCTTCAGGGCCGCGTCGCGGTCGCCCTTGGTTTCGCGGTCGATGATGGCCAGGGTCTCGTTCGAGTTCTGGATGAAGGCTGGGTATTCGAAGCCGAAGGTGTTCGATACTTCGGACGGCAGGCGGTGGCGGTTGGTGCGGCCAGGGTAGCCCAGCACCATCACGAAGTCGCCTTCCTTCACGCCTTCCTTGGCCAGCTTCAGGTAGGACTTGGATTCGTACGGAACGTTGTCCTTGTGGTAGTCGGCGGCTTTGCCGTCCTTGCTCACGTAGGCGCGGTAGAAACCGTAGTCGCCGGTGTGGCGTGGCCACATCCAGTTGTCGGTGTCGCCGCCGAATTTGCCGACGCCGTCAGCCGGGGCGTGCACCAGGCGCACGTCGCGGATTTCCAGCTGTTTGATCTGGTAGAACTCCAGGCCGCCGTAGAACGACGACACGGTGCAGCGGTGGCCTTCATCTTTTTCGCACTCGGCGACCAGGGCCTTCTGGTTTTTCTCGATCGCGTCCACGCGCGCTTTGCCCTGCAGCTTGGCCACGTCAGCGGTGATGATCTTGTCGGTGACGTTCAGCACTTCCTTGGTCACGAACACGCGGCTGCCCGGTGCGGCTGGCAGTTCCTCGGCCAGGGTGTGCGCCACGAAGCCGTTGGCCAGCAGGTCGCGCTCCTTGGTGGAGTTGACGGCGATGCTGTTGTAGACGCAGTGGTGGTTGGTCACGACCAGGCCTTGCGGCGACACGAAGGACGCGGAGCAGCCGCCCAGGCTGACGATAGCGTTCATCGGGAAGGAGGTCAGCTGGGTCAGGGAAGCTGGATCCAGCTTCAGGCCGGCGGCTTTCAGTTGCTTGGCTACTTGTGGCAGCTGTTGCGGCATCCACATGCCTTCGTCTGCGAAGGCGGCGGAGGTGGTGCTCAGGACGGCGAGCGCGAGGAGTGATTTTTTCATGTGTCTTGTATGGGTTGAAGTGGTGGCCCGCCGGGCTGGGCCGGCAGGCGACCTAGAGTATCGGCATGCCGGCGGCTGCCGTCAACTCTAAAAATGTGGTGCAAAACTGAAGAATATTTGGCAACAAGAATGTGACCGCTGGTTGTTGCGGTGCAGCATGGGGCGTGTTCTCAGCGCAAATGGAGGTAGAGCTCGGTTGCCAGGGTGGATAGCCAGGAGGTCAGGATCAGGATGGTGAGGCGGTCGAATTTGCGCTCGTTGCGGGCAACCAGGGCATCGTGGCGGGTGCGGGCCTCGGCGTGCAGCAGGTCGGACCGCACTTGCTCAGCAGCAATTGCGGCGCGTTGCTCTGCGGCGTTTTTATCCCACCGCTCGAGGATGGCGGCGATTTGCGCCCGTTGTTCGGCCGCTATTTCATCCTGCCGTGCCCGCTCGGCATCCATGCGGCGCAGGATTTCGCGAAATTGCTCGCGGGTGAGCTCCTTGTGCTCGTCCAGCGCTTTTTGCACGCTGCTGATGCGGTCGTGGTCCATCGGTCCCTGTGCCATGGCTGCCTCCCTGAGGTTTGGTGAGGCTT
>NZ_JAYSCO010000020.1:0-82919 GCF_041914865.1 Pseudoduganella sp.
ACAAAGTATGCGCGAAGCGCATACTTTGTCCGATTGTCAGACCTGACCCCGAATTTCTATTGGAAACGCTCGTTGCCGATGAGGGCGATGTTGCGGATGCCGTGGCGCTGGGCGGTGGAGAGGACGCCGACCACTACCTGGTACGGTGCAAGGCCGTTGGAGCGCAGCTGCACGCTGTCGTCGCTGGCCAGGGTGGACAGCTTTTCCTCCAGCGCGGCGCGACTGGCCAGCTGGGCGCCGTTCCACCAGAGCGTGCCGTCAAAATCAATCTCCAGTGTCTGCGCGACCGACTGCGTTGCTGCGCCGCCGCGCGGCATGTCCATGCCGATCGCGTGGTTCGCCTTGGGGATGGTGATGATCAGCATGATGATCAGGACCAGCATGACGTCGATCAGCGGCGTCATATTCAGCTGGTTCAGCGGCTCTGCTTCTTGCTCGCGTTGAAAACGCATACAGCCTCCTCTAGTTAGTCAAGTGAATGAACTCCGGAGTGAGGCCAATATACAACGCGTTTGATGCCGCAGCGCAAAGATTAGAGGTGGTTCTCTAATTCTTGTGCACGTCGCGGAACAGCAGCATGTCGGTGATGCGGGCCGATTTGTCGGCGTCGAAGCCAAGCTGCACGCGGCGTTCGGCGGGGTTGTCCCACGTGCCGAACAGCATGTCCCACAGCGGCAGGCCGTAGTTCTGCGCGTGGTGTTCGTAGGCGTGGTGCACGGTGTGCATTTCCGGGCGCTGCACGATGTAGCCGAGCCAGCGCGGCGTGCGCATATCGCTGTGCAGGAACAGGTCGAAGGCGCCGGTCAGCAGCAGCGCGATGGCGGCGGCGATGGGGCTGGCGCCCAGCACCAGGTAGCTGGAAAACGCGCTGATGATGACGGCGGCGGCGGTATCGAGCGGGTGCGCGTAGAACGCGGTCAGCGACTCGACGCGCAGCGCGCTGTGGTGCAGCTGGTGCGTCAGGCGCCACAGGAAATCGGAGGCGTGCGTGGCGCGGTGCCACCAGTAGAACACGAAGCTGGTGAGCAGGAAGCTGGCCAGGCCGACCACCCAATCGGGCATCACGGCGCCGGCGCGGAACCAGGCGAAGCGCTCGATCGATGCGGCGAAAAAATAGCCGACGGCGAGCGTGACGACGATGGTCGCGGCGCCCAGCGACAGGGCCAGGATCTGCCAGCGCTTGTCGCATTGGTTGCGCGATGCGGGGGCAATCACTTCGCGGCTGAACAGGCCGACAAACAGGAGGGCGAGAAAGGGGTAGGCATACAATTCCATCGCCGGATGATAGCACTACAGGTCCAGCTCGACCCAGGTGGGCGCGTGGTCGCTCGGCTTTTCGCGGCCGCGCACCATGCGGTCGACTTCGGCCTTGCGCAGTGCCGGCGCCAGCGTGCGGTTCAGCAGCAGGTGGTCGATGCGCAGGCCGGCGTCGCGCCCGAAGGCGTTGCGGAAGTAATCCCAAAAGGTATAAATCGTTTCGCCGGGATGCATGGCGCGCAGCGCGTCGGTCCAGCCCTGCGCCTGCAGGCGGGCGAAGGCGGCGCGCGTCTCGGGGCGGAACAGGGCGTCATCCAGCCAGCGCTCCGGCTTGTAGACATCGAGCTCGGTCGGCATGACGTTGTAGTCGCCAGCCATGATCACCGGCGTTTTCGATGCCACCAGTTCGGCGCCGCGCGCGATCAGGCGGTCGAACCATTTGAGTTTGTAATCGAACTTGGGGCCGGGCGCGGGGTTGCCGTTGGGGAGGTACAGGCAGCACACCATCAGCCCGCCCACCATGGCTTCGATGTAGCGGCTTTGCACGTCTTCCGGGTCGCCCGGCAGGCTGCGTCCCAGCTCCTGCGGGGTGCTGCCGCGCGCCAGGATGGCGACGCCGTTCCAGCTTTTCTGGCCGTGCCATACGGCGCCGTAGCCGGCGTCGTTGATGGCCGCTTCCGGGAATTTTTCGTGGGGCGACTTCAGTTCCTGCAGGCAGGCGACGTCCGGCTGGGTTTCATCCAGCCATTGCAGCAGCGCGGGCAGGCGCGCGCCGATTCCGTTGATGTTGAAGGTCGCAACTCGCATGGCGACCATTATGCGCTCAAGTTTGCGGGCGGCGCATCACGATTGCGGGCAGGCGTGCGCCGTCGCCGGCGGCAAAGTAGCCGGCGATCTCGCCGATCTCGCGGAAGCCTTCGGCCTGGTAGATGCGGCGCGCGGCTTGCCACTCAGGATTGACGATCAGTATGGCGCTGCGCAGGCGCGGCTGGCGCGCGAACATGGCGGCCAGGGCGTCGCTGAACAGGCGGCGCCCCCAGCCGGTGCCGCGCGTGGCGGGATCGACCACCATGGATGAGATATAGACTTCCTCGCCGTTGGCGTCGTGCGTCTCGGCGGCGGCGTGGTCGCGCGCGAAACGGGCCGGATCGACACCGGTTTGCAGCGGCCAGAACTCGGCGCACAGGTAGCCGTACAAACGCCCTGCTTCGCCGGCCAGCACCCAGCAGCCTTCCGGCGCGGCGCGCAGGCGCTCGGCGAAGGTGTGCTCGGTTTCCTGGATGGCGGCGGCAAAGCCGGCCCGCTCCAGGCGCATGATTTCGGCCATGTCGCCCGCCACGGCCAGGCGCAGGGTGTAGGACATTACTGCTGTTTCGGGCAAGCCTGGGCTACGCTGCGCACGCGGAAGGAAGCCACGGTGTCGCCTTCGGTCACGACCTTCAGGCAGTTGCCGTCGTACGAGACGAAGTAATGGGTGCAGTGGCCGCTGGCCGCTTCGCAGGAGCGCAGCTCGGGGAACTGGCCTTGCAGCTGGCGCTCCCATTCGGAAGCGGCGTTGCGGTGGTCGGGACGCCAGCCGGCGTCGATCACTTCTTTACGGGCCTTGGCGTACTTGACGCCGACCAGGGTGTCCCACATGCCGGCTGGCTGCGGTGCTGCCGCGACCGCGCCGGCCGCCAGGGCCAATACGGCGGCCACAAACTTAATTGCATTCATGAATAATTTATTTATATTATTAAGAACTAAACCAATTATGCCATGAGGCAACAAGCTCGGATAGCACTATCTTGCAACAAATTTAATCCCCGGCGACGCGCACCACCAGCTTGCCGAAATTGCTGCCTTGCAGCAGCCCGATCAGGCCCTGCGGCGCTTGCGGCAAGCCGTCCAGCACGTCCTCCACCACGCGGATCTTGCCCTCCCGCACCCAGGCTGTCATCTCGCGCAGGAAGTCCTCATGGCGCGTTGCGTAGTGGTCGAGGATCACCAGGCCCTGCATGCGGATGCGCTTCTGCAGGATGGTGGACATGACTTTCGGCAGCCGGTCCTGCCCTGGCGCCTGCGCCGCGCCCTGCTGGTTGTAGTGCGCGATGACGCCGATCACCGGCACGCGCGCGCCCACGTTCAGCAGCGGCAGCACGGCGTCGAACACGGCGCCGCCCACGTTCTCGAAATAGACGTCGATGCCCTGCGGCGCGGCCTGCGCCAGCTGCTGCGCCAGTTGCGGGTCGTGCCGGTCGAGCGCGACATCGAAGCCCAGCTGCTCCCGCGCGAAGCGCACCTTGTCGGCGCCGCCGGCGATGCCGATCACGCGCGCGCCCTTCAGGCGCGCCAGCTGGCCGACGATGGCGCCCACCGCGCCGGTGGCGGCGGCCACCACCACCGTGTCGCCCGGCTTGGGCTGGCCGATATCGAGCAGGCCGACGTAGGCCGTGAAGGCCGGCATGCCCAGGCCGCCCAGCGCCAGCGACGGCTGCGGCATATCGCCCAGGGGCCGCAAGTCGCTGCCGTCCGACAGCGCGTAGTCCTGCCAGCCCGCGTTGCCCAGCACGATCTCGCCGGGCTGGAAGCCGGGGTGGCGCGAGGCCACCACGCGGTTGACCGTGCCGCCCACCATCGGCGCGCCCAGCTCCACGCGCGGTGCGTAGGCCGGCCCGGTTTCGTTCATCAGTTCGCGCATGTACGGGTCGAGCGAGAGGTAAAGGGTGCGCAGCAGCACCTGCCCGGCTGCCGGTTCCGGCACCGGCGTTTGCTCCAGGCGGAAGTCGCCCGGCGTGGGCGCGCCCTGCGGACGTGCGGCCAGGACGATGCGGCGGTTGAGGGTGGCGGATTGGGTCATGATGCTTCTCCTTTTCAGTATTAGACCAGTCGTCTAGTTTTGAGCTACAAAAAAGGCGGGAGGCCACGATGGCGCCCCGCCCGATCCGGTTACTGCTTCAAGTCCAGCACTTGCCGGGTGCCCGCCATCGCCGTGTCGAGCGGCGCGCGGTCATGGTTGATCTTGGCCAGCAGGCTGGCGCCGACCCAGCTCTGGTACAGCGCCACCGCCAGCACTCTGGCATCCAGCCCCTGCGCCAGCGAGCCGTCCGCCGCGCCGCGCTCAATGCTCGCTTCAAGGCGCGCCAGGATGCCGCTGGTGCCTCGGTGCAGCGCGGCGCGCATGGCTTCGGACAGGTCCGACACTTCCGCGCCCAGTTTCACCGCCAGGCACTGGCCGTCCTCGCTCAGCTGGCACTCGAGCCAGTCGCCGAAATAGGCCAGCAAGGCCGCGCGGCCATCGGGCGCCTGCGCCATCAGCTGGTCGATATGCGCCAGGGTGCTGTCGAAATAGCTGTCGATGACGGCCGCGCCGAATGCCTCCTTGGAACCGAAGTAATGGTAGAAGGAGCCCTTGGGCACGCGCGCCGCCGCCAGGATTTCGGTCAGCCCGACACCGGTAAAGCCCTTGTCGCGGAACAGCGGCAACGCGACATCGATGATGCCCTGCCGTACGTCTGCATAGTTGGATGAAGTCATGCGGCACAGCCTAACCCGGATTAGACCGGTCGTCTAGAACTATTTTGATCCAGGTCATTCCCGTTCCGCCGCCGGCTATGGCACCATGCGCACCATGAAGATCCGTAAAACACTCCTGGCCGCGCTGCTGGCCATGCCGGTGCTGGCCATGGCGGCCGCGCCTGTGATCAACGTCTACAAGAGCGCGACCTGCGGCTGCTGCGAAGCCTGGGTCAAGCATCTGCGCGCAGCCGGCTTCAAGGTCGATGCGCACAACGTGGAAAACCCGTCCGACACGCGCGAAAAGATGGGCATCCCGGACCGCCTGGGCTCCTGCCATACCGCCGTGGTGGAAGGCTACGCGATCGAGGGCCACGTGCCGGCGGCCGAGATCAAACGCCTGCTGGCGGCCAAGCCGAAAGCCAAAGGCCTGGCGGTGCCGGCCATGCCGCTTGGTTCGCCGGGCATGGAGGGGCCGCGCAAGGACCCATACGACGTGCTGCTGGTGCTGCCGGACGGCTCCACCCGCGTCTACCAGCACTACAACTAAAGCACCGCCAGCAGCAGCAAGGCGAAACCGGCCAGCGCCACCGCGGCGTGGACCAGCATGATGCTATTGGGGATGAGCTGGCCCTTCTGGTGCCGGGCCAGGTTCAGCCACACGCCGCCGGCGGCGGCCAACACAAAGGCCAGCAGGCCGATTTCGGCCAGATCGGGCACGTGCGCGAAGATCGTCACATAAGCCAGCAAAGTCAGGCCGGCCGCTGCGATAAAGCCGTGCAGCAGCGCGATCCAGTGCGGCGGATTGGTGCGCGCGCCGACGCGCAGCAGGGCCATCACAATGCCGCCAGCAGCGGCCAGGCCGAGCAGTACGCAGGCGGAAAACAGGATGGTCTGGGTATCCATGCCGCCATTCTGCGCCCCGGCGGCGCGCGCGGACGGTGCGTTGCCACACCCACCTGCACTATACTGTCGGCCCCTGCCCGGAACCGAGAAATGCAAGCAAAGCCCGAACTCCGCAGCCTGGCGCTGCAATGCCTGGTCGAACCCGATCCCGCCGCCAAGACCGCCGCCGTGGCAGCCATGGCCGCCGCCTGGGCCGATGGCGCACTGGCGCTCGACACCACCACCCAGTTGCAGGCGCAGGAAGCAGCCATCCCCGGCCGCCCGGCGCGCCCGGAACTGGTGGCGCCGCGCCTGGTCGGACGCCGCTCCATGGCCACGCTGGAGGGCCGCGCCATGCTGGTGCATGCGCTGGCCCATATCGAGTTCAACGCCGTCAACCTGGCGCTGGACGCCATGTGGCGCTTCCCCGGCCTGCCCGCCCAGTACTACAGCGACTGGCTACGCGTGGCAAAGGAAGAGGCTTACCACTACTCGCTGCTGGCGGCGCACCTGGCCACCCTGGGCAGCGCCTACGGCGACTACAGCGCCCACGGCAGCCTGTGGGAAATGGTGGCCAAGACCACCGGCGACGCCATGGCGCGCATGGCCCTGGTGCCGCGCACGCTGGAAGCGCGCGGGCTGGACGCGATCCCGCCGCTGCGCGCCAAGCTGGCGCAGGCCGGCGACGAAGCGGCAGCGGCCATCCTCGACATCATCCTGCGCGACGAGATCGGCCATGTGGAAATCGGCAACCGCTGGTACGGCTACCTGTGCGGGCAGCGCGGCCTGGACCCGATCGCCACCTACGACCAGCTGGTGGTGCAATACAAGGCCACGGTGCGCGGCCCGTTCAATATCGAAGCGCGGCGCCAGGCCGGCTTCAGCGAAGCAGAAATGCAAGCCTTGTTTTACTACATTAAGTAAGTATTGCCGGCGCCAGGCGTGCGCACTATAGTTTCCGTACACCAACATCACGGGAGCCACCCATGCCGCGCCTGAACATCCTGCTCGCCGCCGCCCTGCTGGCCGCCAACGCGCCAGCGCTGGCAGCGCCGAAGTCCCTCACCAGCGCCGGCTGGACCGCCCTCAACGCCAGCCGCAGCTACAGCGCGATCCCGCTCGCCAGCGACGACACCATCAACCCGCTGCGCGGCTACTACCGCTGGCAGAACCAGGAGCTGGTGCCGCAAGCGGGGCCGGCCAGGGACGCCTACCGCCGCTATTACTGGAAAGACGTGGAAACGGCGCAAGGCCAGTACAATTTCAGCGCCATCCTGAACGACCTGGCCGCCGCCAAAAGCCAGGGCCGCAAGTTCGCCTTCCGCCTGCGCATGATGGCGGGCTACGACGACAACCAGCTGTACGCCCCGGCCTATATCGTCAACCACGCCAGCTGCACCGCCGGCTGCGGCTTCTGGGCCGACACCGACGCCGCCACGGCCGGCCTGACCTTCATCCCCGACTGGAACGACGCCTGGCTGCAGCAGCGGGCGCGCGCCATGCTGGCCGCGCTGGCCGCCGCGCTGGGGCCGGACAACCCGGACATCGCCTGGATCGACGTCGGCATGTACGGCCAGTACGGCGAATGGGCGGTGCGTTCCAGCGCCTATGCCAGCCCGCCGGCCGGCATCACGCCGGCCAGCAACGCCAGCAAGCGCGAATTCGCGAGAATGCACTTCGACGCCTTCCCCAACCAGCAGCACGTGATGTTCATCCCCTACTCCAACAAGGACGCGATGACCTACGGCATGCTGGAGCAAACCATCACCAGCAAGCCGGTCGGCCTGCGCGCCGATTGCCTGAGCCGCTACGGCTACTTCGACCAGTGGACCAACCGCCCGGCCGAATGGGCGGCCTTCGCCAGCCAGTGGCAGAAGGCGCCGGTGGTGTCGGAGTTCTGCCCCTTCACCAGCGGCGACCCGCAGGACAACCCGGCCACCGCACGCCAGCAGGCAGCCCTGTTCCACGTTTCGCTGGTCAGCAACGGCAACTTCCAGACCCAGCTGCCCGACGCGCAGCGCTGGCCGGGCCTGACGGCGGCCGAACAGAACGACTTGCTGATGCTGGGGCGCGAATCGGGCTACCGCTATGCGGTGGCCAGCAGCACGGTCAACCTCACCAGTGCCGGCGTGCTGACCTTGACCACGCAACTGCGCAACGACGGCAGCGCGCCGGCCTACGAGGCGTGGACGGTCAATGCGGAACTGGTGAACAGCGCAGGCGCCGTGGTATGGAGCGCACCGACGGCGGCCAACCTGAAATCGCTGGCCGGCGGCGGCACCAGCGCGGCCTGGCAAAACAGCTGGACGCTGCCAGCGCTGCCGGTTGGCGATTACACGCTGCGCCTGGCGGCGCGCGACGGCAGCGCCTCGCCGCGCGCACCGCTGAAATGGACGATCCATGAACGCGCCGCCGACGGCACGCTGGCGGTGGCGACGCTGAAGCGCCGCTAGGGCTGGCGCTTACGCCTTCGGCAGCCAGCGCGGCTTGGATTCCGGATGCAGCTCATGCTGCACCGGGCCATCGTATTCCGGCTCCAGCGTGCCGAGGGTGATGGCGATGCGGTCCGGCGATTCGGTGCTGCGCCAGGTCAGCGTGGAGCCGCACACCTTGCAGAAGCCACGCCGGCCGTGGTCGGACGAATGGTACTCCTGCACCAGGTCCGCGCCGCGTTCGTAACTGAAGCCCGCGCTGGCAACATTGGCATAAGTGCCAGAGGCCGCGCCATGCTGCTTCTGGCACATATGGCAGTAGCAATGGCTGGCGCCACGCAGTGTTTGTTTATCCGCCTTGTAGGCCACGCCGCCGCACAGGCAGCTGCCGCGCAAATACTCCGCCATGCTTGAATCCCCTCAAATGAAAGGCCAGCCCAGGATGCCTTTGATGTGCAGCACCGGACGCGCCACCATATACGCCAGCACCGTCGCCAGCATGGCCGGGCCAAGCAGCTCGCCGCCGAAACTGAGCCAGACGCCGGCCACCGCCAGCACCGCCATCAGCAGCATCAACCATACCTCAATGCTGGCGAAGAAGACGCCCGTTGCGCGCCAGGTCTGGCGCAGGATGGAAAGGAATTCCTGGAAGGAGGTCGGCTGCGGTTTCATGGGGAGTTGCGGTGCTGCGATTTCGTGGAAGGCGGAAATTATATATCATGTACTCCACCACCCCTGGGAGACGCACATGGCCACCGACGCGCTGCCGTTCCGCACCCTGCTCTACCGCTTTATCTTCTTCGACTGGCTGTTCAAGGATGTGAGCGCAGCGCGCAATGTGATCGAACGCCACGCGGCGCTGCAGCACAACAAATATATGAGCCGCTACCTGCCGATCTACTTCCGGCGCTGGACGGTGATGGCCACCTTCGACTTCGGCCTTGGCTTCCTGTTCGAGCGCGCGCTGCAGGCCACCATGGTGTCGGCCTATTTCTTCACCTGGTCCTGCCTGACCATGGCCGGCATGGTGGTGATTGCCGCCGCCTGGATCTTCCTCACCTTCGGCAGGCTGAGTTGACCGAAAATTGTGCAGCGCAATTATTTCCCGTCAAATCAGCAGCTTAGCGCGCAGTGGAATTCCTTGTTAACAGACTTTTCCACAGAAACCGTTAACAACTTCAGCCGAAGCGGGCCACGAATTCCTTGAACAGTTCTTCCACCAGCATTTCGTACTTGGCGATCTCGCCCGGACCATCCGGCGTTTGCCAATCGTTCTTCCAGGCCACCTGGCCGCCCTCCGGCAGGTCGACCTGCGCCATCACCACATCGTGCGGCGCATACTCCGCCGCCAGGCCCCAGTAGAAATCGCGGCGCAGCTGGCGCCGCACGGAGCTCAGGGCAAAGTCCACCAGCACCGCCTCATCGACGATGCAGACAGCGTGGCCCTCGATCTGGCCGGGTGCCGCATAGCCGGGCGTGCCGAGGTTGAAATTGAATTCCCGGGTCGCGATCGTGGCATGGCAAAACTCCACGCGCGCCTTGAAGCCATAAGCCGTGGCGATGCGTTTGACCAGCGACGCCATAAGGAAGCACACCGCGCCGTATTTGTGCAGGTGCACCCAGCCGATATCGTGGAAATGGTCGTACATCGTTTCCACCAGGTGATGCAGACGCTGGTCGTGCACGTCCGTGTACAGCTGGCGCACACGCAAATCCTTGCGCGGAATGAACACGCTCTCAAACTTGGACTGGTACTGCTTCAGCAGGTCCATGAAGCGCTGTGTCGGCACAATGCGCACGCTGTCGCTGGCGCTATCGGCCATAGCCTCCAGCAGGCCGGCCTGGACCAGGGCGCTGACACTTTGGCGGACGTCGGATTCAGAATGCGGCAAACCCTTGCAGAGTTCGCTCAGCGTTAATGACTTGTCGTTGAAACAATCGTTGCCAATCTTCAGGAAGAGGTCATACCCCACCATCGAACCCGACAGCGGAACATGCTGGACCAGCCAGTTCCTGATTTCGGCCACGTCTTGCAATAAAGATGGAACTCGCTCAATTTGCATGTGGCCTCCCTCACTGAAACTATGAAGCCCCGAGAGTTTGCTGCATCCGCACATGATAACTCAAGCGTGCGCATGTTTGGGATTGTAAGGGAATGTAACTAAGGGTTATACATATGATTACAGAAGTGGTGAAGGTCGCATCAATACTTGCTTTAGTGCAATACTCGATTTGATGTGCGCCACGCCGGGGATGCGGGTCAGCGTACGGGTCAGGAAATGCTGGTAGCCATCCAGGTCCGGCACCACCACGCGCAGGGTGTAATCAGCGTCGCCCGTCATCAGGAAGCAGCTCATCACCTCCGGCGAGAGCGCGATCTGCTCCTCGAAGCGCTGGATCACCTCCTCCGACTGGTTCACCAGCGTCACCGCCACGAACACGCTGACCTTGCCCGCCAGCCGCCCCTCATCCAGCTGCGCCACATAGCCCTTGATATAACCGCCCTCCTCCAGCTGGCGCACGCGGCGCAAGGTCGGCGTCAGCGACAGGCCGATTTTCTCCGCCAGCTCGCTCCAGGCCATGCGGCCATCGCGCGCCAGCAGCTGCATGATTTTGCGGTCGGTTTTATCCGGCCCAGCCGAAGTAGTTAATTCCACCATGATTCTTCGTTTTCTTAGTTAATTTCAACTAATGATCGCATAAAACGCTGGCAATTTCAGCGACATTCGCTCACCGCCTTGCCTTACCATCAGCGCTATTAAAAAAACATGACGAGACACCCACATGCAAGACACGATGTTCCTGAGCGGGATCCAGGCCCTGGTCCAGCTACCCATGCTGCAACGCCGCCGCGACCGCGCCGCCGGCCTGAACACCGCCGGCCTGGTTTCCGGCTACCGCGGCTCGCCGCTCGGCGCCTACGACCAGCAACTGTGGAAAGCCGCCAAACAGCTGGCCGAACACGACATCGTGTTCCAGCCCGGCCTGAATGAAGACCTGGCCGCCACCGCCCTGTGGGGCGCGCAGATGCACAAAGCCTACGGCGACACCAAGGTCGACGGCGTATTCGGCATCTGGTACGGCAAAGGCCCCGGCGTCGACCGCACCGGCGACGTGTTCCGCACCGCCAACATCATCGGCACCTCCGCCCTGGGCGGCGTGCTGGCCGTGTCCGGCGACGACCACGCCGCGCAATCGTCGATGTACCCGCACCAGACCGACGGCATCTTCCACGCCGCCTCCATCCCCGTGCTGCAACCGGCCAATGTGCGCGAAGTGATGGAACTGGGCCTGGCCGGCATCGCCATGTCGCGCTACTGCGGCCTGTGGGTCGGCCTGAAGACCATCGCCGAAGTGATTGAAACCGCCGCCACCGTCACGCTCGACGCCATGCCCAACTGGCGCACGCCCGGCCTGGCGCTGCCGCCGCATGGCCTGAACTGGGACCCGAAGCTGGCCTGGCCCGCCCAGCGCGCCGAACTGGAACGGCGCCTGATTGAAGAACGCCTGCCCGCCGCCCGCGCCTGGGCGCGCGCCAACGGCATCGACCGCACCATCATCGCCGCACCGCAGCGCCGCTTCGGCATCATCACCGTCGGCAAAGCGCACCAGGACTTCATGCAAGCGCTGGACGACATGCAGCTCACGCGCGACGACCTGGCCGGCATGGGCATCTCCCTCTACAAAGTCGCCATGAGCTGGCCGCTGGAAACGGACGGCGCCACCGCCTTCGCCGCCGGCCACGAAGAAGTGCTGGTGATCGAAGAAAAGCGCGCCAACGTCGAAACCCAGCTGAAAGACGCCCTGTACGGCCTGGCCATACGCCCCCGCATCACCGGCAAGACCGACGACACCGGCGCCGTGCTGCTGCCCGAGATATCCGAGTTCACCCCGCTGCTCGTCGCGCGCGCCGTCGCCCGCCGCTTCGGCGCCGCCCTGCCCATGCTGGCCGAACGCCTGGCCGCGCTGGACGCCGCCGCCGTCCCCGTGCCCGCCGCCGTGATCCCCGTGCGCGCACCCTACTTCTGCTCCGGCTGCCCGCACAACAGCTCCACCAAGACACCGGAAGGCTCGATCGCCGGCGGCGGCATCGGCTGCCACGTCATGTCGCTGGCCCAGCCCGAACTGAAGACCGGCACCTTCTCGCAGATGGGCGGCGAAGGCCTGCAATGGGTTGGCGCCGCACCGTTCTCCGGCACCGGCCACATCTTCCAGAACCTGGGCGACGGCACCTACCAGCACTCAGGCCTGCTCGCCATCCGCGCCGCCGTCGCCGCCAAGACCAACATCACCTACAAGATCCTGTACAACGACGCCGTCGCCATGACCGGCGGCCAGGCCGCCGAAGGCGTGATCGACCCGGCCCGCATCACCCGCCAGCTGCACGCCGAAGGCGTACAACGCATCGTGCTGGTATCCGACGACCCCGCGCGCTGGCGCAACGCAAGCGACAACGGCCTGGCCCCAGGCACCGACATCCACGACCGCAGCGAGCTCGATGCCGTACAGCGCATGCTGCGCGACGTACCCGGCGTCACCGCCATCGTCTACGAACAGACCTGCGCCGCAGAGAAACGCCGCCGCCGCAAGCGCAAAGCCATGCCCGACCCCGACCGCCGCCTGTTCATCAACGAACGCGTATGCGAAGGCTGCGGCGACTGCTCCGTGCAATCGAACTGCATCTCGGTCGAACCGCTGGAAACCGCCTACGGCCGCAAGCGCAAGATCAACCAGAACGCCTGCAACAAAGACTTCTCCTGCGTCAGCGGCTTCTGCCCAAGCTTCGTCGACATCGAAGGCCCGCGCCTGCGCAAGCCCGAAACCGAACGCCTGCAAGCGCTGGAAGCCGAACTGTCCGCCGCCCTGGTAGCGCCGCAAGTGCCAGCGCTGGACGGCCCCTTCAACGTCGTCGTCGCCGGCATTGGCGGCACCGGCGTACTGACCACCGGCGCCGTGCTGGGCGGCGCCGCCCACGTCGAAGGCAAAGCCTCCACCGTGCTCGACTTCACCGGCCTCGCGCAAAAGAACGGCGCCGTCGTCAGCCAGGTACGCCTGGCCCGCGAAGCCAGCCAGATCGGCGCCGTCCGCATCGGCCAAGGCGCCGCCGACCTGCTGCTCGGCGCCGACATGGTAGTCGCAGCCGCCGCCGACAACGCCGCCCGCCTGTCGCCGCAGCGCAGCGCCGCCGTGCTCAACCTCGACGAAACCCCGACCGCGCAGATCGTACGCCAGCGCGACGCCATCCAGCCCGTATCGCTGATGCGCGCCCGCATCAAACAACGCTGCCAGGAAGGCCGCTTCCACACCATCCACGCCAACGCCCTCGCGCAAGCCCTGTTCGGCGACACGGTGGTAGTACACACCCTGATGCTCGGCTTCGCCTGGCAGCACGGCCTGGTACCGCTGTCGCTGGAAGCCATCCAGCGCACGATCGAACTGAACGGCGCCGCCGTCCCCCTCAACCTGAGCGCCTTCAAATGGGGCCGCATCGCCGCCTGCAACCCCGGCCTGCTGGAACGCGTCCGCGCCGCCCCAGCGCCGGTCGCCATGGAAGCGCTGAGCCTCGACGAACTGGTAGCAAGCCGCATCACCGACCTCACCGCCTACCAGGACGCCGCGTACGCAGAGCGCTACCGCGCCCTGGTCGCCCGCGCCGCCGAAGCCGAACAGCGCGCCGCCCCCGGCCAGCAGGAATTCGCCCGCCAGGTCGCCATCAGCGCCTACCGCCTGATGGCCTACAAAGACGAATACGAAGTCGCCCGCCTGTACGGCAGCGACGAATTCCGCGCCAGCCTGGCCGCCCAATTCTCCGGCCACGGCAAAGTCTCGCTCTGGCTCGCCCCACCGCTGCTATCGCGCACAGACCCCGCCACCGGCCGCCCGCGCAAGCGCAAATTCGGCCCCTGGATTTTCAGCGCCATGCGCCTGCTGGCGCGCGGCAAAGTCCTGCGCGGCAGCGCCCTCGACGTCTTCGGCTACACCGAAGAACGCCGCAGCGAACGCGCCATGATCGCCCAGTTCACGCAACTGATCGAACAGGAATGCGCCGCCCTCGACGCCACCCGCTACCAACACGCCCTCGAACTGGCCCGCATGCCGCAGGAAGTGCGCGGCTACGGCCCGGTCAAACAGCAAGCCATGCAAGCCTACCAAGCCAAGCTCGAGCAATGGCAAAAACCGGTGCCAGGTCTGTCATTCGGACAGCCAAACCGTTCGTTTGATAATTCTCAATGCGCATAAGAAGAAAGTCCGCTAGATGCGGACTTTCTTTTTTGAGCCTAGCTGCTACCAGGGTTTTTATCGCCCTGGTTTGAGGCAGGTCAAAGGTGTGCGTCGGCTGTCCGAATGACAGACCTGGCACCGGTTTTGGCGTATGCGAGCTGGTAGAGCAGCGGCAATAGCAGCAGGGTCAGGGCGGTGGAGGAGAGGACGCCGCCGATCACGACCGTCGCCAGCGGGCGCTGCACTTCGGCGCCGGTGCCGGTGGCAATCGCCATCGGGACGAAGCCGAGTGAGGCGACCAGCGCTGTCATCAGCACCGGGCGCAGGCGCACCAGGGCGCCGTTGCGCACGGCGTCTGCCAGCGACATTCCCTGCTCGCGCAGGCTGCGGATGAAGGAGATCATCACCAGCCCGTTCAGCACAGCCACGCCGGATAGCGCGATGAAGCCTACCGCTGCCGAGATCGACATCGGTATGTCGCGCAGCCACAAGGCGAATATCCCGCCCGTCAAGGCGAAGGGGATGCCGGTGAAGACCAGCGCGCCATCCTTGGCGTTGTTGAACATCAGGAACAGCAGCGCGAACACCAGCGCAAGCGATGCGGGCACCACGACCTTCAGCCGCTGCGCGGCATTCTGCAGGTTTTCGAACTGTCCACCCCAGGCCAGCCAGTAGCCGGCCGGCAGTTTTACGCCTTTCAAAATGGCTTGCTGCGCTTCGGCGACGAAGGAGCCGATGTCGCGGTCCTGCATGTTGACCGTGACCACCACGCGCCGTTTGCCTTGTTCGCGGCTTAACTGGTTGGGGCCGGGCGTGGTGTCGAAACTGGCGATTTCGGCGAGCGTGACGAAACTGGGCCGCGCACCTTCGCGCTTGGGCAGCGGCACCGGCAGGCGCTTGAGCAGTTCGATGTCGGAGCGCAGCGCTTCCGGCAACCGCACCACGATGTCGAAGCGGCGGTCGCCTTCGAACATGGCGCCTGCTTCGCGCCCGGCGGTGGCGGTGGCGATCAGTTCCTGCACTTCGGCGATGTTAAGGCCCAGGCGGGCGGCGCGTTCGCGGTCGACCTGGATCTGCAGCATCGGCAGGCCTGTGGTCTGCTCGACCTTGACGCCGCTGGCGCCGGGGATCTTTTCCAGGATGGCGCCTATCTCGGCGGCTTTGGCGTCCAGCACCTCGAGGTCGTCGCCGAACACCTTCACGGCGACGTCGCTGCGCACGCCGGATATCAGCTCGTTCACGCGCAGCTGGATCGGCTGGCTGAATTCGTAGCTGTTGCCGGGCAGCTGTTCCAGCGTGGTGCGGATGGCGGCCAGCAGCTGCTCGCGGCTGCGCCTGGGCTTGGGCCAGTCCTTCTCCGCTTTCAGCATGATGTAGCCGTCCGATATGCTGGGCGGCATGGGGTCGGAGGCGATTTCGGCGGTGCCGGTGCGGGCGAAGACGGTGGCGATTTCGGGGAATTTGGCGAGCAGGGTCTTTTCGATCTGCTGCTGCATCTGCACCGATTGCGCTAAGCCGGTGCCGGGGATGCGTACGGTCAGCACGGCGAAGTCGCCTTCGTTCAGGTTGGGTACGAACTCTGTGCCGAGGCGGGTGGCGAGCAGTGCGGACAGCGCGAGCACCAGGCCGGCGGCGGTGAACACCACCGGTCGGTTGGCCATGACGTAGTCGAGGCAGGCGGCGTAGCGCTGTTTGATGGCGTGCATCAGGCGCCCTTCCCCTTCGCGTACGGTGCCGGTCATGAACAGGGCGACGGCGGCGGGGACGAAGGTGATCGAGAGCAGCATGGCGCCCAGCAGGGCTGCCACCACGGTGAAGGCCATGGGGTGGAACATCTTGCCTTCGATGCCGGACAGGACGAAGATCGGCAGGTAGACGATCATGATGATCAGTTGCCCGAACAGCAGCGGCCTGCGCGCTTCGTGGGCGGCGGCGAAGACTTCGGCGAAGCGTTCCTGGCGCGTGAGCGGGCGGCCGGCCAGTTGCTGGGCGTGCGCCAGGCGCCGTACGCAGTTCTCGACGATCACTACGGCGCCGTCGACGATGATGCCGAAGTCGAGCGCGCCCAGGCTGAGCAGGTTGGCGCTGACGTTGTTGGCGACCATGCCGGTGAAGGTGAACAGCATCGAGAGCGGGATCACCATGGCGGTGATCAGGGCGGCGCGCAGGTTGCCGAGGAAGAGGAACAGCACGCCGATCACGAGCACGGCGCCTTCCAGCAGGTTGCGCTTGACGGTGTCGATGGCTTTTTCCACCAGCACGGTGCGGTTGTAGACCGGCGTGGCGCTGACGCCGGGCGGCAGGCTGCGGTTGATCTCGACCATCTTGGCGTCGACCGCTTGCGCGACGGCGCGGCTGTTCTCGCCGATCAGCATGAAGACGGTGCCCAGCACGACTTCGCGGCCGTTGCGGGTGGCGGCGCCGGTGCGCAGTTCGGCGCCGATGCCGACCGTGGCGACGTCGGTGATGCGCACGGCGACGCCGTCGATCGTGGCGACCACGATATTGCCGATGTCGGCCACCGATTTCACTTGGCCGGGGGCGCGCAGCAGGTACTGTTCGCCTTCTTTCTCGATATAGCCGGCGCCGACGTTGCCGTTGTTGCGTTCCAGCGCGCCTACCACGTCGGACAAATTCAGGCCGTATGATGCCAGCTTGGCGGGCGTGGGGGCGACCAGGTATTCCTTGTCGTAGCCGCCGATCGAGTTGATCTCGGTGACGCCGGGTACGTTGCGCAGCTGCGGTTTGATGATCCAGTCCTGGATCTCGCGCAGGTCGGTCGGGGTGTAGGGTGTGCCGTCCGGTTTGCGGGCGTCGGGCTTGGCGTCCACCGTCCACAGGTAAATCTCGGACAGGCCGGTGGCGATGGGGCTCATGGTCGGCGTCAGGCCGGGCGGCAGCTGGCCGCGCGCGTCCTGGATGCGCTGGCTGACCAGCTGGCGTGCGAAGTGGATGTCGGTGCCGTCCTTGAAGACGACGGTGATCTGCGACAGGCCGTAGCGCGACAGGGAGCGCGTTTGCTCCAGCTTGGGCAGGCCGGCCATCAGCGATTCGATCGGGAAGGTGATGCGCTGCTCTACTTCCAGCGGCGAGTAGCCGGGGGCGGCGGTGTTGATCTGCACCTGGACGTTGGTGATGTCGGGTACGGCGTCGATCGGCAGCTTCTTGTAGCTGACGGCGCCCAGCACGGCCATGGCGGCGACGGCGAACATGACGAGCCAGCGGTGGCCTATGCAGGCCTGGATGATTTTGCTCAGCATGCGCGCTCCTCAGTCTTCATGCGCGGCGGCGCCTTTGCCCTGCTCCGCCTTGATGGTGAAGCTGTGGGCGGCGGCGTATTGGGCGTCTTTGCGCAGGCCGGAGGTGATCTCCACCAGCTTGCCGTCGGAACGGCCGACCGTGACCGGCATCGGCTGGAAGCCGTCTTTGACGCGCTGGAACACGACCTGGGTGCCGTTCAGCACTTGCAGCGCTTCCTTTTCCACGGCGACCGGCACTTCGGCCGAGCCGGTGACGATGTCGACGTCGACGAACAGGCCGGGGCGCCAGGCCAGCTTGGGGTTGTCCAGCACCACGCGGGCGCGCGCGGCGCGGGTTTGCTCGCCGATCAGGGCGCTGACGAAACTGACTTTGCCTTTGACGGCGGCATCGGAGGCGGCCGAGTGCAGCACGGCTTCGGTGTCGACCCGCACGATGTCGAGGTCCTTGGCGGGCACCACGACTTCGGCCCAGACCTGGCGCAGGTCGGAGACGGTGAACACCTTGGTCTCGGCGCCGACCGCTTCGCCGACGGCGATGTGCTTGTCGACGATCAGGCCGTCGAACGGGGCGCGGATTTCCAGCCGGTTGAAGGGGCCGCGGCCCGATCCGGTGGCGCCCAGCGCTACCAGCTTCTGGCGGGCGTTCTGCACGGCGATGGCGGCTTCCTGCCATTCCTGTTCGGCTTTCAGGTAGTCCTGGCGGGCGGAGACTTTGTCTTCCCACAGCTTTTTCTCGGACTCGTAGACCGCGCGTGCCAGTGCGGCGCGCTTTTCGGCGGCGGCCAGGCTGCTGCGCTGTTCGGAGACATCGGCGCTGGCGACCACGGCCAGCAGCTCGCCTTTGCGCACTTGCTGGCCCAGGTTGGCCTGCACTTCCTGCACGATGCCGTCCACGCGCGGGGTGACGTGGGCGGTGCGGTCTTCGTTCAGCTTGACTTCACCCGGCAGGCGGACAAACGTTTCCAGGCGGGCGGCGCCGGCGGTGCGCAGCTGGATGTCGGCGGCGGCGATCTGCGCATCGGTGAACGGGATCGCTTCTGAGTGGACGCCGGCGGCGCCATGCTCCTTGCCCTGCTCTTTGCCGTGCTCTTTTCCATGTTCCTCGCCGTGGGCTTCGCCTGCCTTGCCGCCGGTACCGCCAATACGGTCCCAGCCCAGCACTCCGCCGGCGAACAGGGCGGCCGCGGCCACCATGGCCGCGATGGTAGTCTTTTGACGCTTGTTCATTTCATTTCCTTGGTATCCGGCTTGCCAACCAGGCGCGAAAGATCGGCCTTGGCGCGGTAGAAGTCGGACAGCACGCGCAGGTGCTGGGCTTGCGCCTGCACCAGGGTGCGCTGGGCGTCCAGCACTTCCACGTAGTTGAATTTGCCCGCTTCAAAGCCTTTCAGGGCGGCTTCGGCGGCATAGCGGGCGCCGGGCAGCACGTCTTCGCGCACCAGGCGCTCCTGCTGCAGCGCGGCCTGCATGCGCGCGTGCGCCTGCTGCACTTCGGCGCGCACGCGCAGGCGCGTGGCTTCCAGCTCGGCGCGGGCTTTGTCGGCGCGCCGTTCGGCGGCCAGGATGGCGCCCTGGTTGCGGTTGAAAAGCGGCAGCGGCATGGAGATGCCGACGATGTTCTGCCGCACCCGTTCGCGCTCCGGGCCTTCGCGCTTGGTGCCGACGATCAGCGACACGTCGGGCACGCGCTGCGCGCGCTCCAGCTTCAGCGCGGCATTGCCGGCTTCCACTTCGACGGCGGCGCGGCCGATGGCGGGGGCGGCGTCGAGCAGCGCTTCCAGCTGCAGCGCCGAGGCTTCCGGTGCGCCGGGCGCGGCCAGCGGGCCGATCTCGCGCACTTCGCTGCCAAGCAGGCTGGCCAGCTGGCTGCGCGCTTCCTCCAGCTCCTTCTGCGCGGCCACGCCTTCGATGCGCCAGTTGGCTTCCGCCACGCGCGCCCTGGCCTCTTCCACCGGCGAGACCTTGCCGGCCTGGACGCGGCGCGCCGCCGCATCGCTGGAACGGCGCCCGCTTTCGCTCACTTGCGCCGCCAGCGCCACATGCTCTTGCGCCAGGTAGGCGGCGTGGAAGGCGGCGGCGACGTCGGCTTCGATGCGCGCGCGGCCGGCGGCCAGTTCCAGCGCAGCGGCGCGGCTGCCGATGCGGGCAGCTTCCATGCGGGCGGCGCGCTTGCCGCCCAGTTCCAGCGGGATTGCCAGCTGCACCGTGGACGCGCCACCTTCACTGGCGCGGCCTTCTCGCACGTATTCCAGCGAAGGGTTGGGCAGCAGCGCGGCCTGGCGCCCGGCCGCGTCGACGGCGCCGGCTTCCAGCTCCAGCGCTTTCAGTTCAGGGTTGCCCTGGCGCGCCTTGAGCAACGCGTCGGCCAGGGACATGGGTGGTTGCGCCCATGCGGGGGCCAGGCAGACGGCCGCCAGCAAGGGCATGCAAATTCTTTTCACGATATTGCTCCTTGATGATTGAAACGGAACGGCTGCACACGGCAGCCGGATCAATCACAGGAGCCAGTTGGGACGCGGAGGGAGGTCCGGAATGAAGGAATGGATCGTCGGCTCCGGCGGCTGCGCCGGGGCGATCGAGGTGGCTTGCGGGCTGGCTTCGTCCAGCACCGCGACAAACGGTGCATGCGAGTGGTGGCAGAAGTCGCAGCTGGTGCAGCAGGAAGCATCGTCGCCTGCGTCGGCGTCGGCGTCGGCTGCCACGGCATGTTCGGCGGCCTGCGTCACCTTGGCAGCCAGGCAGCAGCTATCGGCCGCCGCCAGGGTGACCTGGACCGGAAGCAGCATGAGCAGCAGGATGACAAGGAAGCGCCGGATATTCATAGCGCGACAATTATAGCAAGCTGTGCGCGATCCGGCGCAAGCCTGGCAATCCGGGCGCGCTTGATCCAGGTCATGGATCGGCCGCCGTCCCCTGGCGCAGACTGGTGCCAACATCAACGCAGGAGGAAACCATGACTTACCGGACTATCGTGGTCCATGTCGACCGCGCCGCCAACCTTGAAGCGCGCATCGCCCTGGCGGCTGCCCTGGCCGTGCGCGAGGAAGCGCACCTTGTCGGCGCCGCCATGACAGGCATGCCGCGCACCATGCTGGCGGGCCGGCCTTACGAGGGCAGCGGCCTGTTCATGGCTGATTATCTCCAGCGCGCCAAACAACGCGTGCAGGAGGACCTGGCCCGCTTCGACACGCTGGCGGAACGCCACGGCGTTACCTCGCGCGAGGTCCGCAGCAGCAATGATGAGGAGTATTCCGGTCTGTGCCTGCAGGCGCGCTATGCGGACCTGGTGGTGCTGGGCCAGGTGCGGCCGAGCGACAGCGGTGAAGGCAACCTGCTGCCGGACCTGCCCGACTATGTGGTGCTGAATTGCGGCCGTCCGGTGCTCCTGGTGCCGAGCGAAGGGCGCTTCCCCACCATCGGCAAGCGCGTGCTGGTGGCCTGGAACGGCAGCGTGGAAGCGGCGAAAGCAGTCAGCGCCGCCCTGCCCTTGCTGCGCAGCGCCGAGCGCGTAACGCTGGCCATCCTCGGCGGCAGCGCCGATGTGCTGGGCGAGGAGCCGGGTGCCGACATCGCGCTCTACCTGGCGCGCCATGGCGTGCGGGTCGAGGTGCTGCGCCGGCCGGAGGCGGCCGACCCTGGCGCGGCCATCATCGCGCTGGGCCAGGAACTGGAAACCGACTTGCTGGTGATGGGGGCCTATGGCCACAGCCGCTTCCGCGAAATGATGCTGGGCGGCGCCACCCGTACCGTCCTGGCAACGTCACCACTGCCGGTACTGATGGCCCACTAAATCTTCGGGAACTTTCGCGCATCCGACCTGTCCAATATCAAAACGGCTCTCTGCGTGCTGCTGCACAGTAGTTGCAACCACGCGGAGGCGACCATGGATCACGGAGAACATATTGCAAGTCTTGAGGCGAAAGTGGAAGCACACGATGAACTGTTCCGGCTCACGCACCATGAGCTGACGCGCCTGCATGAGGGGCTCGAGAAGCTGCGGGAACATTCCGACCGCGGCTTGGCTGAGCTGCGCGACCATACCGACCGTGGCCTGGCTGAGCTGCGCGCCGACAACAACCGGGCGCTGGCGGAGTTAAGGGACCACACGGATCGCGGCTTTGCCGAGCTACGGCAAAGCATCGAAGAGCTGCGCCGCGAGCAGGCGAAAATGAACCGCTGGCTGATCGGCATCACGCTGACTTACGGCACGGCCATCCTGGGCATGATGGCCCGGATGGCCGGCCCGTTCTGACGGTCTTAGGCAGTCAGCACGCCACGGCGCATCTGGTCCAGTTCAATCGACTCGAACAGCGCCTTGAAGTTGCCCTCGCCGAAGCCCTGGTTGCCCTTGCGCTGGATGAACTCGAAGAACACTGGGCCCAGCTGGTTTTCGGAGAAGATCTGCAGCAGCAGGTCGCCCGGTTTGCCGTCGATCAGGATCTTGCGGTCGCGCAGCGCCTGCACCGATTCGCCGTGGCCAGGGATGCGGCGGTCCACCAGCTCGTAATAAGTGTCGATGGTGTCGAGCAGCTTCACGCCCGATGCGCGCAGCTTGTCCACGGTCGAAAACAGGTCGTCGCTGCCCATTGCGATGTGCTGGATGCCTTCGCCGCGGTAGGCGTCCAGGTATTCCTGGATCTGGCCGGCGCGGTCGGTGCCTTCCTCATTGATCGGGATGCGCAGCTTGCCGCAAGGGCTGGTCATGGCTTTCGACTTGACGCCGGTGACCTGGCCTTCGATGTCGAAGTAGCGCACTTCGCGGAAGTTGAACAGGCGCTCGTAGAACTCGGCCCACTCGCCCATGCGGCCACGGTGCACATTGTGCGTCAGGTGGTCGATGTAGGTCAGGCCGTGGCCTTTCGGGTTCTGGTCCACGCCTGGAATCGGCTCGAAGTCCACATCGTAGATGCTGATGGCGCTGCTGCCGCTCCAGCGGTCGACGAAGTAGATCAGCGAGTCGCCGATGCCTTTGATGGCCGGCAGGTTCAGCTCCATCGGGCCGACCTTGCTCTCATAGCCCCAGGCGCCCAGTTTCAGCGCGCGCTTGTAGGCGTAGGCGGCGTCTTTCACGCGGAAGGCGATGGCGCACACGGACGGGCCGTGCAGCTCGGCGAAGCGCTGGGCGAAGGAGTCGCGCTCGGCGTTCAGCAGGAAGTTGATTTCGCCCTGGCGGTACAGGGTCACGTCCTTGCTGCGGTGGCGGGCGATGGCGGTGAAGCCCATCGCTTCAAATTTCTTGCCCATGGCGACTGGATCAGGTGCGGCGTACTCGATGAATTCGAAGCCGTCGGTGCCCATGGGGTTGTCCCACAAAGATTCGGTCATTTTTGCTGTCTCCGGAAATGAAATGGATACCGGATATACTACGCACCGATTCTGGATATTTTGCGCATAATGCGCTATTTCATAGGCCGATCTTGCGCATTTTGCGCATAACACAGGGATTTCATGATGATTACCGTCGACCGCCACGACCTTTCGCTGCTCAACGAACTGCAGCGCAACGGGGAAGCCACCAACGCCGCCCTGGCCGACATCCTGCACCTGTCGGTGTCGCAGGTCGGCCGCCGCGTGCAGCGCCTGCGCGAAGCGGGCATTATCGACCACTACGCAGCGGTGCTGGAGCCGGGCACGGTGGGGCTGGATGTGATGGCCTTCGTCCACATCACGCTCGACCGCCACGGCGAAAAGCGCGGCGATGCGTTCGAGCAGGCGATCCGCGACGTGCCGGAAGTGATGGAGTGTTTTTCGGTGACGGGCGAGGCGGACTATGTGGCGCGCGTGGTGTCGCACGACCTGGCCTCGTTTGCGGACCTGATGATGAAGGAGCTGCTGCTCCTGCCCGGCGTGGTGAATGTGAAGTCGAATATCGCGCTGAAGAAGATCAAGCAGTCGACCGTGCTGCCGCTGGAGCATATCGTGCGGCCGAACCCGCGCAAACAGCGCATCGAGTTCGCCCGCACGGCTTGAGGCTTACTTGGCGGCTTACTTGCCGGCTTACTTGGCGGCTTCGATGGCGGTGACCGTCATCGTCTTATCCACGGTGAAGCGCACCTTGTCGCCAGCCTGCACCTTGTCCAGCAGGGCCGCGTCTTTGACCTTGAACACCATCGTCATGGCGCCCATGCCCAGGTTTTTCAGTTCGCCGTGCTTGATGGTCAGCTTGCCGCTTGGCTTATCTACTTTCTTGATTTCGCCGTCGGTGGTGTCGCTGGCCGCGCTGGCCGCAGGCTGGCCGTGCGCATCGTGGCCGCTATGCTGCGCCATCGCCGGCGCGGCGGCCAGGCAGGATGCCGCCAGCAGGGTTGCAAGAATTGCTTTCATAAGGTCTCCAAATAAAAGTACAGGCGCAGCTTACACCGTGCGGCGCCGAATGATCAAATACGCCGCCGGCACGACGAACAGCGACAGCAGGGGCGCCGACAGCATTCCCCCCACCATCGGTGCAGCAATGCGCTGCATGATTTCCGAACCGGTGCCCGCGCCCCACATGATCGGCACCAGGCCGGCCACGATCACGGTCACCGTCATGGCCTTCGGGCGCACCCGCAGCACGGCGCCTTCGCGGATCGCCTCCAGCAGGGCCGCCTCGCCGCCCTGCCCGGCCGCCTGGCGCGCTTCCCATGCGTGCTTCAGGTAGAGCAGCATGATGACGCCGAATTCCGCCGCCACCCCGGCCAGGGCGATGAAGCCGACACCGGTTGCCACCGACAGGTTGTGGCCCAGGGCCCACAGCAGCCAGACGCCGCCCGCCAGGGCGAAGGGCAAGGTGGCCATGATCAGGGCCGCCTCGTCGGCGCGGCGGAAGGTCAGGTAGAGCAGCACGAAGATGATCAGCAGCGTAGCAGGCACCACCACCTGCAGGCGCGCCGTTGCCCGCTCCAGGTATTCAAACTGGCCCGACCAGGACACGGCGTAGCCGGCCGGCAGCGTGACCTTGGCCGCCACCGCCTGCTGCATTTCCCGCACCGCCGAACGCAGGTCGCGGCCGTGGATGTCGACATAAACCCAGCCGGACAGGCGCGCGTTTTCGCTGCGCAGCATGGGCGGCCCGTCGCTGATGCGCACGGTCGCCACATCGCCCAGCCGCAGCTGCGCGCCGCGCTCGGTCAGCAGCGGCAGGGTGCGCAGGCTTTCCAGCGAGTCGCGCAGCTCGCGCGGGTAGCGCACATTGATCGGGAAGCGCTGCAGGCCTTCCACGGTTTCGCCCACGTTGTCGCCGCCCACCGCGCTGGCAATGAAGCTTTGCACTTCGTCGATATTCAGCCCGTAGCGGCCGGCCGCAGCGCGGTCGATCTCCACGTCGATATAGCGCCCGCCGTTCAGGCGCTCGGCCAGCGCCGACGAGACGCCGGCCACCGGCCTTACCGCGCGCTCGATCTCGCCGGCAATGCGGTCGATTTCCTGCAGGCTGGCGCCGGCCACCTTGATGCCGACCGGGCTCTTGATGCCGGTGGCCAACATGTCGATGCGGTTGCGGATCGGTGGCACCCAGATGTTGGCCAGCCCCGGCACCTGCACCACGCGGTCCAGCTCCGCCACCAGCTTGTCCGGCGTCATGCCGGGCCGCCACTGCGCGCGCGGCTTGAACTGGATGGTGGTCTCGAACATTTCCAGCGGCGCCGGGTCGGTGGCGGATTCGGCGCGGCCGGCTTTGCCGAACACGCTCTGCACTTCCGGCACCGACTTGATCAGGCGGTCGGTCTGCTGCAGCAGCTGCTGCACCTTGCCGGCGCCCAGGCCGGGCAAGGCGGACGGCATATACAGCAGGTCGCCCTCGTCCAGCGGCGGCATGAACTCGCCGCCCAGCCGTGACAGCGGCCAGAGCGAGAGCAGCGCCACCACGGCGGCCAGCAGCAGCGTGGCGCGCGGCCAGCGCAGCACACGCTCCAGCAAGGGCCGGTACAGCGCCACCAGCCAGCGGTTGAGCGGATTGGCGGCTTCGTCGGGAATGCGGCCGCGGATCATGTAGCCCATCAGCACCGGCACCAGCGTCACGGACAGGGCTGCCGCCGCTGCCATGGCATAGGTCTTTGTGAAGGCCAGCGGCGCAAACAGGCGCCCTTCCTGCGCTTCCAGCGTGAACACCGGGATGAAGGACAGCACAATGATCAGCAGCGAAAAGAACAGCGCCGGCCCGACTTCGGCGGCGGCCTTGCCGATCACCTGCCAGTGCTCCCCGCCCTCCAGCGCCTGTCCGGGATGCGCGTGGCGCCACGCTTCGATATGCTTGTGCGCGTTCTCGATCATCACCACCGCCGCATCGACCATGGCGCCGATGGCAATCGCGATCCCACCCAGCGACATGATGTTGGCGTTGACGCCCTGGTAGTGCATGACCAGGTAGGCGGCCAGTATGCCGAGCGGCAGCGAGACGATCGCCACCAGGGCCGAGCGCAGGTGAAACAGGAAAATGGCGCAGACCACCGCCACCACCACGAATTCCTCCACCAGCTTCCGCTCCAGGTTGCCGACGGCGCGGCGGATCAGCTGGGAGCGGTCGTACACTGGCACGATCTCCACGCCGCGCGGCAGGCTGGCTTTCAGGGCCGCCAGGCGCGCCTTCACCGCATCGATGGTCTGCAGCGCGTTCTTCCCGGAGCGCATGACGATCACGCCGCCGGCCACTTCGCCCTCGCCGTCCAGGTCCGCGATGCCGCGCCGCATTTCCGGTCCGAGCTGGATGGTGGCGACGTCGCCCAGCCTGACCGCCACACCGCCAGCGCTGGCCGCCAGCGGGATCTGGCGGAAGTCCTCCAGTGTGCGCAGGTAGCCGGAAGCGCGCACCATGTATTCGGCTTCCGCCAGCTCCAGCACCGAGCCGCCCGCTTCCTGGTTGGCGCGCCGGATGGCGTCGATGGCCTTGCCGTGCGTGATGCCGTAGGCGCGCAGGCGGGCCGGGTCGAGCAGCACCTGGTACTGCCTGACCATGCCGCCCAGGCTGGCCACCTCGGCCACGTTGGGCACCGCCTTCAGCTCGTACTTCAGGAACCAGTCCTGCAGCGCACGCAGCTGCGCCAGGTCGTGCCTGCCGCTGCGGTCCACCAGCGCGTACTCGAACACCCAGCCGACGCCGGTGGCGTCCGGACCGAGCGCGGCGCGCGCTTGCGCCGGCAGGCGTGACTGCACCTGGTTCAGGTATTCCAGCACGCGCGAACGGGCCCAGTAAGGGTCGGTGCCGTCCTCGAACAGTACGTAGACGAAGGAGTCGCCGAAGAAGGAGTAGCCGCGCACCGTGCGCGCGCCGGGCACCGACAGCATCTGCGTGGTGAGCGGATAGGTGACCTGGTTTTCCACGATCTGCGGCGCCTGGCCGGGATAGCTGGTGCGGATGATCACCTGCACGTCGGACAGGTCGGGGATCGCGTCCAGCGGCGTGCGCAGCAAGGCCCACGCGCCCCACCCCGCCAGCAGGATGGATGCCAGCAGCACTAGGAAACGGTTGCGGATGGACCACAGGATCAGCCGGGCGATCATGGATGGCCTCCATGCTGCTTCGGCGCTGCCCCCGCAACGGCGATGGACGTGAGCCGGAACTCGCCCTCGCCCTGCTGCACAAACTCAAACGAAACGCGCGTACCGGCCGTGACGCCGGCCGGCAGTCCGCCGGGCGGCAGGCCGAAGGCCATGGTCATGGCCGGCCATTTGATGCTGGCGATCGGCCCGTGCGACAGCGTGATGTCGTCCTTCCCGAGGGCCTCCACCACGCCTTCGCCGCGGTGCACGGCGGCTGCCGCGCCTTCCAGGCGCTGGCCGCTGGCTTTCAGGCTGGCCTCCGAATCGAGCAGGAACTGGCCGGACACGGCCACCTTCTGCCCGGGCTGCAGGCCGGAGCGCACCTCCACCTGGCCGCCCGCTTCCTGGCCCAGCTCCACCTGCACCGGCACGAATTTGCCCGGCTCCTGCTCCAGCATCACCACGCTGCGCGTGCCGGTACGGATCACCGCTTCCGACGGCACCAGCAAAGCCGGCGCGCGCTGCGGCGCGGCGAACGACAGGTTGACGAACATGCCCGGCGCCAGGCGCCGCCCCGGATTGGCCAGCTCGATGCGAGCCCGCACGGTGCGCGTGGCGCTGTCCACCTGCGGCAGGATGGCGGCCACCTTGCCGTGCAGCTCCAGCCCGGGCAGCGCCGCGGCGCGCGCCAGCACGGTATTGCCCGGCGCCACCTGCGGCGCCAGGTTTTCCGGCAACTCCGCCATGACCCACACCGTATCCAGGCCATTGATGCGGTACAGCGGCGTGCCCGCCGCTACGGCCATGCCTTCGCGCGCCGCCAGCTCGGTCACCACTCCGCCGGCCGGCGCCAGCAGCACCTGGCGCGCCAGCACGCGGCCGCCGCTTTCCACCTGGCGCACCTGCTGCTCGCTCATGCCGGCCAACAGCATGCGCTGGCGCGCCGCCTCCAGCAAGCCGCCGCCGGCGCCCGGCATGCGCCGCACGGCCAGGAATTCCTCCTGCGCCGCCACCCAGTCCGGCATGGTGACTTCCGCCAGCGGCTGTCCGCGCCGCACCGGTTCCAGCGTGGTGCGCACCAGCACCCGCTCCACAAAGCCGCTGGCGCGTGCCTGCACCACGGCCACATCGGCCTCGTTGAAGGCGACGTTGCCGACCGCCGTCAGTGCCAGCTGCAAAGGAGCGCTGGCCACCACGGCGGTGCGCACGCCAAGGTTTTGCTGGACGCGCGGGCTGATCCGCACCGTGCCGCTGTCGGCGCCCTCCTCGGCGTAGACCGGCACCAGCTGCATATCCATGTATGGCGACTTGCCCGGTTTGTCGAAGCGCTGGCCCGGCACCATGGGGTCGTGCCAGTAAAGGGGCTGGCGCGCATCCCGCGTGGCTGGCGCCGGCGCCGCGCCGTGGCGCAGGCCGGCCTGGTAGCCGCCATACCCCGCCAGCGCGGCCAGCGCGGCCGCCGCCGCGACGGCGGCAATCGCTGCATTCTTCTTCATGGATGCTCCTTCACCGGCTGGATATAGTTCAGGCGCGCCCAGGCGCGGGCATGCTCGCGCTGCAGCTGCAAGGCCTGCAGCTGCATCTCGCTTTCCGCGCGGCGCGCGGCCAGCACATCGGCCAGGGCCGCCTTGCCGCCACGGTAGGCTGCCAGCTGCGCCGCCGTGCGCTGGGCCGCCAGGGGCAGCACTTCCTTCTCGTAGCGGGCAATGCGCTCGCGGCCCGCCTGCCATTCCGCCAGCTGCGCGCGCACTTCGGCCACGTGCGCGCGCAAGGCTTCGTCGCGTTCGGCCAGGGCCTGGTCGGCGGCTGCCAGACGGGCGCCCAGTTCGCGCTCCTGGCGCCGCGCGCGGTCCCACTGCAGCGGCACCGAAAGCCCGAATGACACCATGCCCGGATAACCGGGGCCGCGCTGCTGCAGCGCCACTTCCACACTCCAGTCGCTGCTGCGGTTGGCGCGCGCCAGGCCGGCTTCCGCCTGCGCCAGCTCGGCCTGGCGCGTCAGCAGCGCCACCTGCGGATGGTGTTCAAGCAGCGCTTCCAGTGCGGCCGCGTCGATGCCGATGGCGGCGGTATCGGGCGTCCCGGCCAGCGCGATCGCGGCCGGCAACCCGGTCCAGCGCTCCAGCGCGATGCCGGCATTGCGGCTTTGCAGGCCAAGTTCGCTGGCCCGGTCCTGCAGCGCCAGCCAGGCCGCCTGCGCATCGAGCCACGCCGCCTGGCTGGCGCGGCCGCCACGGTAGGCCGCTTCCAGGGCGGCGATTTCATCGCGCGCCACCGCGGCCTGCGCGGCCAGCACTGCCGCCATGCGTTCCAGGTAGAAGCGGTCCAGCCAGGCGATGGCGGTGTCGCGCTGGATGTCCGCCGCCAGGGCGTCGGCGGCCGCGCGGCTGCGCTCCGCCTCGCGCTCAAAGCGCACGGCGCGCCAGCGCCGCTTGTCGCTGCTGGTCAATTCCTGCATCACGCCGATGCGGCGCATGGTCATGGAGTCGGCGCCGATGCGGTAGCGCTCCGCGCCGCTGACGGGAAGGTTGTCGATGCCGGCCTTCAGGACCGGGTCGGGCAATTGGGCCGCCGCCACCGCCATGGCGCGGGCGGCGTCGCCGGCGTGGGATTGCGCGGCCAGCTGGCGCGAACGTTCAACGGCGCGCTGCACCGCATCGGGCAGCGTCAGCGCTTGCGGGGCAAGCGGCGCGGCCATGGCCAGGCCGCCGGCCAGCGCCAGCGCACAGGCGAGCGCTTTGCGCCGCCAGGAGTTTGGGGGAAACATGGTACCTCCGGATTGCTAGGGAAACAGCACGCGTGCCGGCATGGGCAGGCGCGATGCGGCATCAGGCAAAGCGGGGTGTCAATGACGGAAACAGCAGTTTTCTATGGCGATGGGCGGCGCTATGCTGCGCGCCAGCGAGGGCGGTGCCGCTGCCGCCGTGGCGGGCAATGGCGTCCAGTCGGCGGCCAGCACCAGGCCGGCCAGGTCGGACGGAATGAAGGGCAGCACGGGCGGCACGGCAGGCTTGTCGAGCGACTGCTTGGCCACCAGGTCGGTGGACTTGGCCTTGCACAGGCTGGGCTGGCTCGGGTCCATGGACTCGCACGGCGTTTCCATGGCAGCGGCAATGTCGTTCACCGGACAGCGATAGGACGCCACGGCAAGCTGCATGAACAGCATGCTGAACAGCGCCACCATGGCGGCCACGATGCGGGATGAACGACGGAGTCTCATGCCCGAATGGTAGCCCGGTTCGGCCGCCGCCACAAGCCACCCCGGCTTAAGCGGCGATTAATCGGCCGCGCACACGGCGTTGCGGCCGCCGCGCTTGGCGCGGTACAGGGCCTGGTCGGCGCGGCTGTAGGCCTGTTCAAAGGTGCTGCCGCGCGCGCTCCAGCTCACGCCCACGCTGACGGTCACCGGGCGGCCCAGCGGCGCCGGGCAGTCCTCGGCCGCGATGGCGGCGCGGATCCGCTCGCCCAGCTGCATGCCCTGCGCCAGGCCGATGCCCGACCACACCACGGAGAACTCTTCGCCGCCGACGCGCCCGATGACGGCCTCCGCACCGAGCAGCTGGCGCAGGCAGCGCACCACGCACTGGATCACGGCATCGCCGGCCGGGTGGCCGAAGCTGTCGTTGACCTGCTTGAAGTGGTCGATGTCGAGCACCACCAGCACCGTGTCCTGCTTGGCCAGGCAGCGGTTGGCCTGCTCGATCACGGCGGCGCGGTTGAGGGCCCCGGTCAGCGCGTCGTGGCTGGCGCGGTAGGCCAGCTGGCTGGCCAGCTGGTTCATGCTGCGCTCGGCGCGGTCGCTGCGCTGCACCAGGCGGCGCGATTCGCGCAGCAGGCGTTCGTAGTGCCCGGCCAGTTCGCCCAGGGCGCGCTGGTAATCGCCGCCGCCGGCCAACACGGCGCGCGCGGCGGCCAGCGCCGCCTGCTCGCTGCCGAACAGGTCGGGCGCTTCGGCCACGGCGATTTTCGGCAAGGCGCTCATAAGGGGCGGTCGTGGAACTGCAGCGCCGGGAAGTCGTCGCGCAGTTCGGCGCCGAATTCCTCGATGGTGTCGTCTTCCTCGTCGCGGTACCAGTTCAGTTGCACGCTGTTGCCGGCGCTGGCGGCGTCGTTCAGGGCCTCGAACAGGGTGAACAGCATCTTGGTGCTGGAGCTGTTGAAGTAGGCCAGCGAGACGTTCACGGTGATGGCGGCGCCGTCGCAGGCGGCCAGGTAGGCGCGCAGGCGCTCGATGACGGGGCCGTAGAAGGCGGCCGCATTTTCAGGATAGGACTCGCCCTTGAGCGACAAGGCATGCTCGCCGAACCGGAAATCGACTTCCGGCGAGGTGGGCGAGGCGGCGATGAACAAAGGTTCCATAAGGTTCAGATAATCGCTTTGATGCAGAAAATAGTGGTGTCCGGCTTGTTCGGCGCCGGCACAAATTCGAATTCGAGCGGCTCGCTGGCTTCGCGCGCCATGGTCAGGAAACCGAGGCCGGCGCCCTTGCTGTCCTCCGGCACGGCTTCGCGCAGCGCCTTCTTGTAGGCGCTCTTGATTTCCTCGACCGTCATGCTGCGCAGCGGGTCCAGGCGCGCCTTGATGGCGTCCACCTTGGCGCTTTCCACCGGGTTGGCCGACAACAGGTAGAAGCTCTCGCCGCGGGTGCCGATGCAGAACGAGCCGCGCCGGATCTGCTGGTCGCGCTGGGCGTCCGGCGTCAGCGTCTCGGACGAGTAGTGCATGATGTTCTGCGACATTTCCACGAAGGCCGAGAAGATGCGGCGCCGCGTCGGGCCGGCCGCGCCGGCGGTGTCCAGGCGGGCGCGGATGGTTTCCGAAATGGCGGCCACCACGTGCTGGGAGATATAGCCCGCATAGAAAAAGATCACGTTGCGCTTTTGCGCAACCTGCCAGAAATCCTCGAACTCTTCGTACAGCAAAAGCATGCTCCTCATGGGCGGAAACAGAAAAATGTCAGGTCGTCGCGGCGCGGCTGGGTGCCCTGCCAGTCGGCTAGGTCGTCCAGCAGGCGCGAGGCCAGCAGCACGGCCGGCTCGGCCGCGTGCTGCTGCAGCTGCGCGCGCAGGCGGCGCTTGCCGTAGGCGATGGCTTTCGGGCCGCCGATCTGGTCGGTCAGGCCGTCGCTGGCGACGAACAGCAAGGTGCCGGGCGCCAGCTGCATGCTGTGGTTGGGCCAGATCTGGCTGTGCGGCGTGTCGACGTAGCCCAGCCCGGCGCGCTCGCCTTCGCACAGCTGCAGGCCGCCCTGCCCCTGCGCCACCAGGTGCAAGGTCATGCGCGCGCCGGCAAAGCGCAGGTGGCGTTCGCGCGCGTCGAACCAGAGGAAGGCGGCATCCAGGCCGTCGTCCGACTCGGCCTGGCCGCGCGCGTCTTCGCTCTGGCCCAGCATGGCTTTCACGCCGCGGCTCACCTCCCCCATCAGGGCGCCCGGGTCGCGCGGACCCAGGCGCTGCAAGGCCTGCGTCAGCACCGAGGACGCGATCAGGGTCATGAAGGCGCCCGGCACGCCGTGCCCGGTGCAGTCGGCAAGGGCGGCGAACCAGCCTTCCGGATAGCGTTCGACGTGGAAGAAATCGCCGCCCACCATATCGCGCGGCTGCCATTCCAGGTGGGCGTCGTCCATCGCCTCCAGCAGGGCCGCGCGCGAGCCGCGCAACAGGGAACGCTGGATCACGCTGGCGTATTCAATGCTGTGCATGACCTGGCGGTTGCGCTCGGCCTGCATATTGGCCACCACGTTCATCAGCTGCAGGCCGAAACCGACGCCGGCCAGCACGCCGCCGCGCGTGATGATGAAGCCGTCCGCCAGCGCTTTCTCGCCCGATTCCACGGCGCGGAAAGTCAGGTCTTCGATGCTGATATCGGCTTCCACGATCAGCGGTTCCTTGTCCATGAAGGCGATGCAGCTCTTCTTGCCATACAACTCGTTGTAGTACGGCTTGGACATCTGCGACATGAAGATGTTGCGGCTGATAAGCCCGATCGGGCGGCCCTCCTCCAGCACGGGAAGGCTCATCAGGTCGCGCCGTTCGGTGAACAGCTGCAGCACGGCGGCGTTGCTGGTGTCGGACGGCACGGCGGCGGTGGCCACGCACAGGTCGGCGGCAGTCGATTGGCGGAAGCGCGGCAGGTGGCGGCGCGAAGCGTTGAATTCCACAGTGGGCACGGGGTTTGTTTGGGCGCTGGTGATACTACCGGCGCTTTATGACGCCCCCGTGACCTGGTGGTTTTTTTGTTAATCGAGTAGCGTTTTTACCATCACTTTTCCATCCGGCCCGGCCGCCTCCTGGCGCACCAGCAGCTGGGTGGCTTTGGCCAGCCAGAACTTGGCCACGCTGCCCGGGCGGTTGTAATCGGTGGTCAGCAGCCAGCAGTCGACCGCGCCCTGCGGGCCCTGGATGGTTTCGCTGCCCACCACTTTCCAGGTATAGCGCGCCGGCGGCGGGCCACCCGGGTGGTAGAACATGATGGTCGCCTCATAGCCCTCGGCCAGCGGCAAGGCTTGCAGGAATTCGATATCGGTCTCGAAATTGAAGGTCGGCTCCGTGAAGACGTAATCCTCCACTGTGCGCTTGCCGTCCTTTTCGCGGATGCGCTGGTGGGTGCGCGGCTTGAAGGTGCCTTTGTCGAACCAGGAATCGAGCAGCACCACGCTGCTGGCGGCGCCGTCCCAGCGCTGGCGCACCTGCATGCCGTCCGGCGTGAAGCGCACTTCGCGCGTCCAGATATCGAGCGGCGTATTCACCTCGCCGTTGCGCACATAGCGCAGCCAGTGGTGGGTGCCCTCCTTCACCATGCCAAAGCGCGGCAGCTCGGCGCCCACCTTGATTTCCACCGCCCATGCCGGCGCGCAGCACAGCGCCAGGATGCCCAGCCAGGTCTTCCGCATACCCCCTCCTCATTGAATTTCCAGCAATTATGCCTGAGTGCTAAAAATTTGCGCAGCAAGATTTTTATGCATGGAATCAGCCACTTAGGAAAAACGCATGCGCCTTGTTAACAGAGTTTTCCACAGAAACAGTTAACAACTAGCGCGCGCTGCGCATCTGGCGCGGCGTGCGGCCGAACCAGCGCTTGCAGCTGCGGGTCAGCACCGACACTTCGGCATAGCCCAGGATGTGGGCGATCTGCGTCATGCCCGGCCCCATCGGCAGCGCGACCAGCTGCAGGAACTGCTCCTTGCGCACCTCGTCCACCAGGGCCTCGAAGGTCACGCCTTCGGCCGCCAGGCGCCGCTGCAGCGTGCGCGGATGGACCGACAGCGCGCGCGCAATCTCGCTATGGCGCGCATGGCCGGCGCTGAGGAAGTTGCGCACCAGGCGGCGCACGCGGTCGGCCAGCAGCGCATGCCGTTTGCTGTCCAGCTGTTCCAGGAAGCCCAGCGCCAGCTCCTTCATCTGCGGATCGTTCTGCGCCACCGGCACCTGCAGGTCGCTGACGCGCAGGCGCACCGTGGCCGCCGTGGCGCGGAAGGCCACCGGGCAGTGGTAGGCCTGGCGGTAGGCGTCCTCCGTTGCAACCGGGGCGTGCGGCAGCGTGACCCGCTGCGGCTGGATGCGCCCGCCCGTCAGCAGCTGCAAGCCCTGACAAACGATGCCCAGCGCCAGGCTGATGACCTGCGGGCGCGCGGTCAGGCTGGCGTGCTCGATATTGAACACCACGTCCACCAGTTCCGGGCTGCCCGGCACCAGCTGCGCCTCCAGCTTCAGCGCCGGGCTATGCACGAAGATGTAGCGCGAAGCCAGGGCCAGCGCGTCGCCCACCGTGTCGGCATGGCGCAGCAGCACGGCCACTGGTCCCAGCATGCTGATGCCGCGCGCCTGCGCCAGGCGCAGGCCCAGGTCGGGACAGCGTCCCAGTGCGGCGGAATGCTCGAGCAGGTTGATGAAGGCCTGGTAGGGGATCAGCAGGTCCGGGTCGTGCAGCGCCTGCGGCGGGATGCCGAAGCGGCCCAGCAAGGTCGGCACGTCCAGCCCCAGGCCTTTAGCCAGGACTTCGAAGGTCGACAGGGTGGCGGAGCGGACCAGGACGGCCATGGGCGGACGGGTCGGATGAAGGTGTCGCCAAATGTTAACTTATTGTCGCCAAATGTCAATACAGGGTGGCCCTGGCGGGATCATGATCCTGCTATACCAATACAGGAGACTCCCATGGCAAACGGCGCCCAGGCAATGCTGCGCACCCTGATCAACGCAGGCGTAGAAGTCTGCTTCACCAACCCCGGCACCTCGGAAATGCACTTCGTGGCGGCGCTCGATACCGCGCCGGAAATGCGCGCGGTGCTGACCCTGTTTGAAGGCGTGGCCACCGGCGCCGCCGACGGCTACGCGCGCATGGCGGGCAAGCCCGCCTCCACCCTGCTGCACCTGGGCTGCGGCCTGGGCAACGGCCTGGCCAACCTGCACAATGCGCGCAAGGGCCGGGTGCCGGTGGTGAATATCGTGGGCGACCATGCCACCTACCACACCAAGTACGACGCCCAGCTGCAGTCCGATATCGAAACGGCGGCGCGCAACGTCTCGAGCTGGGTGCGCACAGCGCACAGCACCCAGGCGCTGTGCCAGGATGTGGTGGAGGCGGTGACGGCGGCCAAAGGCCCGCAAGGCCAGGTGGCGACGCTGATCCTGCCGGCCGACGTGTCCTGGGGCGAAGGCGCCGAAGCGCTGCCGGCGCCGGCGCCGGTGCAGCCGCCGCTGGCGGACGACGCACTGATCGACCGCATTGCCAGCGTGCTGAAAAAAGGCGGCAGGAACGCCATCCTGCTGGGCGGGCGCGCGCTGCGCGAACCGGGCCTGCTGGCGGCGGCCCGCATCGCGGCCCAGTGCGGCGTCAAGCTGTACGCGGAGGTATTCCCGACCCGCTTCGAACGCGGCGCAGGCCTGCCGCATGCCGAGCGCATCGCCTACCTGGCGGAGATGGCCTCGGTGCAGTTGGCCGGGCTGGACAACCTGGTGCTGGTCGACGCCAAGGCGCCGGTCTCCTTCTTCGCCTATCCCGGCAAGAAGAGCTACCTGGTGCCGGACGGCTGCACCGTGCACGAGCTGGCACTGCCAACGCAGGACGCAGTGGGCAGCCTGCAGCGCCTGTGCCAGGCGGTCGGCGCGGCCCAGGCCACGCCGCAGCTGCAGGCGGAGAAGCGCCCGGGCCGCCCGCGCGGCAAGCTCACCGCGGAGAAGGTGTGCAAGGCGGTCGGCCACCTGCTGCCGGACAACGCCATCATCGTCGACGAGGCCCAGACCTCGGGCACCATGCTGCCCATGTTCACCGCCGGCGCGCCGCGCCACGACGTGCTGGCCCTGACCGGCGGCGCCATCGGCCAGGGGCTGCCGGCGGCGGTCGGCGCCGCCGTGGCCTGCCCGCAGCGGCCGGTGCTGGCCCTGGTCGGCGACGGCTCGTCGATGTACACCATCCAGGCCCTGTGGACCATGGCGCGCGAAAAGCTGAACGTGGTGTCGGTGATCTTCAACAACCATTCCTACGGCATCCTGAACATCGAACTGGAACGCGTCGGCGCCGAAAGGGCCGGCCCCAAGGCCAGGTCGCAGCTGGACCTGAATGGCCCGGGCCTGGATTTCGTGCAGCTGGCGCAAGGCATGGGTGTGCCGGCCACCCGTGCCCACACGGCGGAGGAATTCACGGCGGCGCTGGAGCGCGCTTTCGCCAGCCCGGGGCCGCACCTGATCGAAGCGGTGGTGCCAAGCGTGTTCTCGGGCCTCAAGCTGCGCGTGCTGCCCTACCTGCTGCGTTCCCTGGAAAACCTGCCGCAGCCGGTGGCGCGCGCCCTCAAACGCAAGGTCGCGCCATGAGCCAGGCCATCGCCTCCGATGTGCTGGTGGTGGGCGGCGGCCTGGCGGGCCTGGTGACCGCGCTGGAATGCCTGCAGGCTGGCCTCAGCGTGACCCTGGTCGACCGCGACACACGCGAACGCCTGGGCGGCCTGGCGCGCTGGGCCTTCGGCGGCATGGCGCTGGTGGGCACGCCGCTGCAGGCGCGCATGAAGATCCCCGACACGCCGCAGCGCGCCCTGGCCGACTGGGTGCGCTTCGGCGAACTGCGCGAGACGGACGCCCTGCCGCTGGCCTGGGCCCGCTACTACGTGGAGCATTCGCGCAGCGAAGTGTATGACTGGCTGGCCGGCCATGGCCTGAAATTCCTGCCCGCCGTGAACTGGGTCGAGCGCGGCCTGCACGGCGAAGGCAACTCGCTGCCGCGCTACCACGTGCTGTGGGGTACCTCGCGCCTGCTGGCCAGCACCATGATCGATGCCGTGCAGCGCGCCGGCGCAGGCGGCAAGCTCAGGATGTTCAGCCGCACCCGCATCACCGGCCTCGATCACGCCGGCGGCATGCTGGCCGGCGCCAGCGGCGTGGATGAGGACAGCGGGGCGCAACTACGCTTCGCCGCGCCGGTGGTGGTGCTGGCCATGGGCGGCATCAACGGCGGCCACGACGAGGTGCGCGCCAACTGGCCGGCGGGCACGCCGCTGCCGGCGCGCATGCTGAACGGCGCCCACCCCTACTCGGACGGCAAGCTGCACCGGCTGGCGCAGGGACTCGGCGCGCGCCTCACGGCGGCGGGCGAGATGTGGAACTATGCCGCCGGTTTCCCGCACCCGCAGCCGCATTTCGACGGCCACGGCCTGTCCGCGATTCCGTGCAAATCGGCCTTGTGGCTGGACCACACCGGCCGCCGCATCGGCCCCGAACCGCTGGTGACCGGCTTCGACACGCACCACCTGTGCCGGCGCGTGGCGGCGCAGGAGCAGCCGTGGACCTGGCACCTGCTGAACTGGCGCATCGCGGCCAGGGAGCTGGCCATTTCCGGCGCCGAGCATAACCAGCGCATCCGCGACCGCCAGCTGCTACCCTTCCTGGCCGAGACCCTGCTCGGCAACCATCGCCTGGTGCGCCAGCTGGTGCAGGAAAGCCCGCACTTCCTGGTGGACGACACGCTGGCCGGGCTGGCCGCGAAAATGAATACGCTGGCCGGCGGCCAGTACGTGCGGCCCGAGGTGCTGCAGGCCACCGCCGATGCATTCGACGCCAACTTCGCCAACGGCAGCAAACTGCACAACGACGACCAGATCCGCCGCATCCTGCACGCGCGACAATGGGGACCGGACCGCCTGCGCACCTGCCAGCCCGCGCCGCTGCAGCAGCGCGGCGCCGGACCTTACATCGCGATCCAGATGCAGCTGGTGACGCGCAAGAGCCTGGGCGGCCTGGTGACGGATATGCAAAGCCGCGTGCTGGGCCCGAACGGCGCAGCGCTGGAAGGACTTTACTCGGTGGGGGAAGCTGCAGGCTTTGGCGGCGGCGGCGCCTGCGGCAAGCGTTCACTGGAAGGCACGTTCCTGCCTGGCTGTATCCTCACGGCCAAGTCGGCCGCGCGCCACATCAGAACTGGACGCGCGCGCCCAGGGTAAGCAGGCTTACTTCACTCTTGGTCAGGTAGCTCGCTTCCACGTTCAGCGACCAGTTGCGGCTCAAGGCGTAGCTGGCGCCCACGCCCAGGATCGGATCGGTGTCGTGCTTGTCGGCGAGGCGGGTGCGGTTGCCTTTCATGGTGGTGCGGCCAACACCGGCGCGGCCAAACAGGCGCACCGCTTCACTGACGTTGGTGCCGGCAATGGCGGCCAGGCCGTAGTGGCGGTCCGGATAGTAGCCGGCTTCGTCGAAAGCGCCACGGAACGGATTCAGGCTCAGGCCGCGCGAGTACAGCTCGAAGCCCAGGCTGGACGAGTACTGGTAACCGATGGCGCCGCTCAGCGCAACGTCGCTGCCATCGTCCGCATAACGGGACGAAACCGACGCGCGGCCGAAGTCCGCAGACAGGTAGACCCCTTGCGCAGCCGGAGTTTGGGCAAATGAAGGCAGGGCAAACAGCAGCAGGCTGGCGGCGGCGATGGAACGGATGAATTGCATGTGAAACTCCTTGTTTTCAAAGTGGTAAAGGGGTCAGGCGCAGATACTAATTGTTTATTGCTGAATTTACAATAAGTTTGTAACCAGTTTCGATTCACCCTCGCGCATGCGCACCTTGCGCACGATGCCTTCTTTGTCGAACAGGATGACCAGTTCGCGTTCCCGCGCCAGCGCATCGGTCAGGCTGGCGATTTCCCCGAGCACCGGCACGAGCTGGGTGAAGGCCGGCAAGCCGGCCTTGTAGTTGTAGACCCAGACTTCGTAGCCGCTGGCGAAGGAGCTGACCGATGCGCTGCCGATCGCTTCCTTCACATCGGCCTTGGTACTGGTGCCGATCGTCAGCGCCTTGCGCGCCGTCTCCGCCGTCAACGGTTTGGGCGCGGCGCAGCCGCACAGGGTGCAGGCTGCGCCGATGGCACAGGCCAGGATCACGATTGCATGCTTCATGGCGTTGGCTCCTGCGGCGTGTCTTCCATGTACTCCAGCTCGACCAGCGTGTCGTCGGGCCAGCTGGTGTCGGAAAGCTTGATGATGTAGGTACGGTCCACCAGCAGCGGGTGGAAGTCGTAGAAGATATGGAGTGGCGCGGGTATCGGGCTGCCGTACATATTGCGCGCGAACAGGGGCTGGCGGCGCGCCCCGTCGACCAGGGTCACGTTGAACAGCGGCCGGTCGGCGTAGTACAGCCAGTTGCCGCCGCCCTGGCTGCAGACGTCGATGCTCAGTTCCAGCACCAGGTAAGCCGGCGGCTTGTACCCCACCAGCAGCGACGCGGCGCGGTCGATCTGGCATTCCAGCCGCAAGTCGCCCAGGCGGCGCGTCTGCGGCGGCAGGCCCGGCGTGCGCACCTCCGGCACCCAGGCGAAGCTGCGCGACTTGCGGTTGGTGACGACCCTGGCGCCCTCCTGCAGGGCGCGCTCGTCGCGCGGCAGGTCAAAGGCCAGCCGCTCGTCCAGCGCCAGCGGCTGCCTGCGGCCCTCGCCCTGGAGCGCCACTTCGATGCCGGCCAGCTTCACGCCCTCCACGCGCGGCACCAGGCGATAGCGCAAGCTCGCCTGCGGCGCCAGCTGGCGGTGCTGCTCGAAAGCCTGCACGCCTTTCAGCAGGCGCTTGTACGTCTGTTCATCCGGGTCGGCCAGGCCTGCCACCTGCACCACCGGTAGCGCTTCCTCCTGCGCCTGGCCGGGCGGCGCGGCCAGCAGCGCACCGTTTGCCGCCAGCCAGCATAGACCTGCTACCACTGCACGCATCCGCTTCCTCCTTATGTATGACCCGCATTCTATCGGCGCCGACCTTTGGCTAAGCTTAAGGTTGGCCACGCTATACTCGGGCCATGCATATCCTGCTCATAGAAGACGACATCGACCTGGGCTTCGCCCTGCAGCAATCCCTGAAACTGGAGGGCGTCAGCAGCCAATGGCTGCGCAAGGCGTCCGACGCGCCGCCGCCGGCCCCGCTGGAAGCTGATTGCGTGCTGCTCGACCTCTCGCTGCCGGACGGCTCCGGCCTCGAGCTGCTGCTGCGCTGGCGCCGCGCCGGGGTCGCAGTCCCGATCATCATCATCACCGCGCGCTCCGCCCTGTCCGACCGCCTGGCCGGGCTGGATGGCGGCGCCGACGATTTCATGGTCAAGCCGTTCGAAACGGCGGAATTGGTATCGCGCATGCGCGCCGTGCTGCGCCGCTACGCGCGCCAGGCCAGCGACATCTGGACCCTGGGCGACTTGCAGATCGAGCCGCGCGCCTACGTCGCCAGGCTGAACGGCGCCCCGCTCGATCTGTCGCCGCGCGAATTCCACCTGATGCTGGAGCTGGCGCGCGAACCGGGCGTGGTGGTGCCCAAGGGCGCCCTGGCGCAGCGCCTGGAACCGCTCGGCGACGCGCTCGATTTCGGCGCGGTGGAAGTGCATATCTCCAACCTGCGGCGCAAGATCGGCGCGGAGCGCATCCGCACCGTGCGCGGCATCGGCTACCGGTTCGCGCCATGAAGCCGCGCATGCGCCCTACCCTGGCCCGGCGCCTGCTGCTGGCCCTCCTGCTCGCTTTCGGCCTGGTCTGGCTGGCCCTGATGGCGCGCCAGTTCCTCGCCGCCACCGACCAGCAGGACTTCGACCGCAATGTGCAGGCGCTGGCCGACAGCATGCTGGCATCCATCGCCACCCTCGAGAACGCCGCCGAAGCGCGCGCCGTGGTGGCCGCCACCTCCACCCTGGTCAACAACGGCTACCGCAGCAACCAGGCGCAAGGCGCGGTCCTGATGGAGCTGCGCGACCGCGAGGGGCGGCGCCTGTTCCTCTCGCCGGAAGGCGGCCAGGCCACGCTGCATGGCTACGCCGGCCTGGTACGCGACGGCCTGCTGCAGGGGCGGCGTTACCGCGTCTACCAGGGCCAGGGCGAACGCTGGACGCTGCTGGTCGCGGCGCCGCTGCAGGACCCCTGGTGGATCGTGAAGGCCATGAGCGGCGGCCTGACCATGGATATGCTGTTCGCCTTCCCTTTCGTGCTGCTGCCGGTCTGGCTGGCGGTGCGCGGCGGCCTGCGCCCGCTGCAAAAACTCTCCAGCCTGATCGCGGCGCGCGCGCCGGGCGACCTGGCGCCGCTCGACTTCGAGGCGCGCCACGCCGAACTGCAACCGCTGGCCGGTGCGCTGGAACACATGCTGGCCCAGGTGCGCTTGAAGCTGGCGCGCGAACACGGTTTCGTGCAGGACGCCGCGCACGAGCTGCGCACGCCCATGGCGGTCATCTCGACCCAGGCCCACGTGCTGGCGCAGTCCGGCGATGCCGGGCAGCGCGCCCTGGCCGCGCAGCGCATGCAGCACGCCATCGCGCGCGCCTCGCACCTGGTCGGCCAGCTGCTGGACCTGGCCGAGGTCGACAACCGGCAAACGGCCGCCGCCAGCGAAATCGACCTGGCGCAGTTCCTGCGCAGCGAGCTGGCCACCATGGTGCCGGCCGCCGAGGCGCGCAGTATCGAGCTGTCGCTGGAGGCGCCGGACGTGGCGCGTGCCCGGCTCGATATCCGCGCCTTCCAGAGCATCCTGCACAACCTGGTCAACAACGCCCTAGCTTATGTGCACGAACGCGGCCAGGTGCGGGTCGAGCTGCAGCAGCAGGCCGGCGCGCTGCGGCTGTCGGTGGCCGACGACGGCCCCGGCATCCCGCCCGAGCAGCATGAGCTGGTGTTCGAACGCTTCTACCGTGGCAAGACGCACGACCAGCCGGGCGCCGGCCTGGGCCTGGCCATCGTGCGCCAGGCCGCCGCCCGCCTGCGCGGCAGCGTGGCGCTGGGCGCCGGCATCGGCGGCAAAGGCTGCCGTTTCGACGTCACGCTGGCGCCCTAGCCGGCAGGGATTCACGCTTGCGGATGCTCATGATGCCCTTTCGCTTCTCGCCGCTGCACCAGGGCAGCGGCACGGTTGACTGCTTCGTTGCCGGCCAGGCATAGCGCGCCGCACGCCAGCACCACGCCCAGCTCGCGCAGGCCGAGCGCGCCGAACTGGAAGGCGGCTGCCAGCGGCGGCAGGTATAGCACCAGCAGCAAGGTGGCCAGCGCCACCGCCGCCACCAGCAGCGGCAGGCGGTTGCTGGCCGTGAACTGCGCCAGCACGCTGCGGCGCCGCGCCAGGCTGGAGAAAATCAGGACCAAGTTGGCCAGCACCAGCACCGAGAAGCCGGTGGCGCGCGCCGTTGCCGCTGGCAGCTCCGCCTGCGCCCAAGCATAGGCCAGCGCCGCCGCCAGCAGCGCCACGCCGCCCTGCAGCAGGGCGCGCAGCACCGTCGGCCAGGCCAACAGCGCTGCGCCGACGCGGCGCGGCGGGCGCCGCATGGCTTGCGCGTCCGACCCTTCGTTCTCGAAGGCCAGCGAGCAGGCTGGATCGATGATCAGTTCCAGGAAGGCGATATGCATCGGGTACAGCAGCACCGGCCAGCCCAGCAGCGCCGGCAGCAGGGCCATGCCGGCGATCGGCACGTGGATCGCCAGCACGTAGCACATGGCGCTGCGCATATTGGCGAAAATGCGTCGGCCCAGGCGGATGCCGCGCACGATGGAGGCGAAATTATCGTCCAGCAGCACCAGCGCGGCCGCCTCGCGCGCCACGTCGGTGCCGCGCTGGCCCATGGCGATGCCGACGTGGGCCGCCTTCAGCGCCGGCGCGTCGTTGACGCCGTCGCCGGTCATGGCCACCACTTCGCCGTTGGCCTTGAGCGCCTGCACGATGCGCAGCTTCTGCATGGGGCTGATGCGCGCGCACACACTGGCCGTCGCCAGCGCCTGGCGCAGCGCGGCCTCGTCCAGCGCGTCGAGCGTGTCGCCGCTCAGCACGCCCTGCCCCGGCAGGCCGGCCTGGCGCGCGATGCTGGCGGCGGTGGGCGGGTAGTCGCCGGTGATCATCAGCACGCGGATGCCGGCCTGCTGGCATTGGGCGACGGCGGCCGGCACCTCCGGGCGCAAGGGGTCGGCCAGGCCCACCAGTCCGAGCCAGGTGTAGGCAAAGCCGTCCTGCGCCGCCGGCAGCTGCGCGGCCGGGGCCGCGGCGCGCGCCACCGCGAGCACGCGCAGCCCCTGCGCCGCCATCTGGTCGGCCGCCGCGCGCAGCTGCGCCATGTCCGCCGGCGGCAGGCGGCACAGGGCGCCGATCGCTTCCGGCGCGCCCTTGGCGGCCACCGTCGCGGCCGGGGTGCCGTCGTCCCACACCATGGTCATGGCGCGCAGGGCCGGCGACAGCGGGTACTCGCGCAGCGGGCTGTCCTGCCGCGCGGGGCCGGCCAGGGCATGCAGGGCCTGCTCCATCGGGTCGCTGGCGCGCTGCCTGCTGGCCAGCGCGGCAAAGCGCGCCAGCTCGGCGCAGGCGCCGGCCGGCAGCGGCGCGCCGGCCGGCGGCGCCATGAAGCCGCCGTCCGCGTACAGCTGCTCGACCCGCATGCGGTTCTGCGTCAGGGTGCCGGTCTTGTCGGTGCACAGCACGCTGATCGCGCCCAGCGCCTCGATCGCGGGCAGGCGCCGCGTCAGCACCTGGGCGCGCGCCAGGCGCCAGGCGCCAATGGCCGGGAACACGGTCAAGATGACCGGGAATTCCTCCGGCAGCAGCGACATCGAGAGTGCGATGCCGGCCAGGATGGCCGGCATCCAGGCCCCGCTGCGCCAGCCGTACAGCAGGCCCACCAGCAGGCTGACGGTGACGCCGCCCACGGCCAGCAGGCGGATCATGCGCTGCGACTGGCGCTGCAGCGGCGACAGTTCCGCGCCGATGCCCTGCAGGCTGCGCCCGATCTTGCCCAGCTCGGTGCGCACGCCGGTGGCGCTGACGCGCGCCACGCCCTCGCCTTCCAGCACCAGGGTGCCGGACCACAGGTAGGGCGTGTTGTCGCCGCCCGGCGCGGCCGGCGCCGGCACGCCGGCCGCCGCCTGCTTGGACACGGCCCAGGCTTCGCCGGTCAGCAGCGACTCGTCGACGCGCAGGCCGCTGGCACGCAGCAGCACGGCGTCGGCCGCGACGCGGTCGCCTTCCGCCAGCAGCAGCAGGTCGCCGCGCACCAGCTCCGGGCCCGGGATGCGCTGCGCCTGGCCGTCGCGCAGCACCAGCGCGCGCGGGCTGCTCAGCTCGCGCAGCGCCTGCAGCGCGCGCTCGGTCTTCCCTTCCTGGAACAGGGTGATGCCGATGGTCAGGCCGACCATGCCCAGCAGCACCATGCCCTCCAGCCAGTCGCCCAGCAGCAGGTACAGGCCGGCAGCCGCCAGCAGCAGCAGGAACATCGGCTCGCTGGCGGTACGCCATAACAGCTGCGGCAGGCGCCGCACCGGCGCCGGCAGGCTATTGGGCCCCTCCTCGGCCAGGCGCTGCCGCGCCTGTTCGCTCGACAAACCCTGCCATTCCTCTTCCGCCATGCGCATCTCCCTGGTTCCCCCCACCTTAGCGCCCGGGTTGCCAAACGCATATGACCGCGATCAAATTTTTCCGCTTAATCCCGGGATAATGTTGCTTGCATACAGTCATCCCAACAGCAGCTTTACCGAGGGATGCCATGCTCAGCGCCAATGCCGAATTACCCGCTGTCCGACCGATCGCGGCCGGCCGCACCGAATTGTTCCCGCGCGGCGCACCCGGCCGCGACCAGCTGGAAGCCTTCATCGCCGACTCGTTCCGCGCCAGCTACGGCGCGGAAGTCAGCCATTTCTGCGACATGCTGCTCGGCGTGCGCGACGAGGCCGGACGCTGGGTCGCGGCACTCGGCTACACCCCGGCCGCGCTCGGGCCGCTGTTCCTCGAGCACTACCTGGACGCGCCGGTGGAACAGGCCATCGGCGCCCACGCGCGCAGCCCGGTCGAACGCAGCGCCGTGGTCGAAGTGGGCAACCTGGCCGCGCTGCACCCGGGCGCCGCGCGCGCCCTGATCATCAGCACCACCCAGCTGCTAAACAGCCTGGGCCTGCGCTGGGTGGTGTTTACCGCCACCGTCAGCCTGCTCAATTCCTTCAGCCGCCTGCGGCTGCAGCCGCACGTGCTGGCGCCGGCCGACCCGGCCCGCCTGCCCGACGGCGGCCAGCGCTGGGGCAGCTACTACGACACCCAACCCAAAGTCATGTTTGGCGATATCCATTATGGTTACACTCAACTTTCCTGAACTTTTCCCGGCCGGCCGCGCCGTGCTGGAAGATGGCAGCAACAGCCTGGACGCCGCCGCCCTGGCGCAGCGCGTGGCCAGCCTGTGCGCCGTGCTGCAGGCGCGCCGCAGGCCGCAGGCGCCGGTCGCCATCCTGGCCGACAACAGCCCCGAATGGCTGGCGGCCGACCTGGCCACCCAGCAGCTCGGCCTGACCCTGGTGCCGCTGCCGCTCTTCTTCACGCCGCCGCAATGGGCCCATGTGCTGAAGGAAAGCGGCGCCAGCGCCGTGCTGGCGCCACCCGGCGCGCCGCTGGCCGCCTTCGGCTTTGGCGACCCGCTCGACTGCGGCGGCCCGCTGCAGCTGTACCAGGCCAGCCAGCCGGCCAGCGCGCCCGCGCCCGGCGCCACGCAGAAGATCACCTTCACCTCCGGCACCACGGCGGCGCCGAAAGGCGTCTGCCTGTCCACCGACCAGCAATGGCAGCTGGCGCGCGCCCTGCAGCAGGGCGTGGCGCCGCTGCAGCTGGAGCGCCATCTGTGCCTGCTGCCCTTTGCCGTCCTGCTGGAAAACATCGCCGGTCCGTACACCGCCATGCTGAGCGGCGCCACCACGATCTGCCCGCCGCTGGCCGAAGTCGGCCTGGCCGGCGCCAGCCAGTTCGACCCGCAGCGCTGCCTGGACGCCATTGCGCGCTACCAGGCGCACAGCGTCATCGTGCTGCCGCAGATGCTGCAGGCCCTGCTGGCCGCACTCGGCCCCGGCGACCAGCGCGCCGCCAGCCTGCGCTTCATCGCCGTGGGCGGCGCCAAGGTGCCGGCGCGCCTGTTGGCGGCGGCCCGCGCGCGCGGCCTGCCGGTGTTCGAAGGCTATGGCCTGTCCGAGTGCTGCTCGGTGGTGGCGCTCAACCTGCCGGGACGCGAGCGCACCGGCAGCGTCGGCCAGCCGCTGCCGCACCGCCCGGTGCGTATCGCCGCCGATGGCGAGATCGAGGTGGGTGGCGCGCTGGCGCACTACCTCGGGCAGCCGGAGGCCGGCGCCGGCGGCTGGCTGGCGACCGGCGACCTGGGCCACCTGGACCAGGACGGCTACCTCTACATCGACGGCCGCAAGAAGGACATCCTGATCACCGGCTACGGCCGCAACGTCTCGCCCGAGTGGCCGGAGGCGGCGCTGCTGGGCAGCGGCCTGCTGGCGCAGGCGCTGGTGGTGGGCGACGGCCAGCCCTGGCTGGCGGCCCTGCTGGTGCCAGCCGCGCCGTCCATCACGCTGGCCCAGCTGCAGCAGGCGGTCGACCTGGCCAACCAGGAACTGCCCGATTACGCCCAGGTCCGGCGCTGGACGCTGGTGCCGCCCTTCACCCCGGCCAACGGCCAGGCCACGGCCAATGGCCGCCCGCGCCGCGCCGTGATCGCGCAGCAGCACGCCGCGCTGATCGCCTCACTGTATGACCACCAGGAGCAACCCGCATGAGCTTTTTCGACACCCTGAAGGCTGGCAGCGACGCTGAACGCCAGCAAATGTTTGCCATCCCCATCATCCAGGACGCGCTGCGCGGCCAGGCCACCACCGGCCAGTACCTCGCCTTCCTGGGCCAGGCCTACCACCACGTGCGCCACACGGTGCCGCTGCTGATGGCCTGCGGCAGCCGCCTCGGCCCCGACTACGAATGGCTGCGCGAGGCCATCGCCGAGTACATCGAGGAGGAAGTGGGCCACCAGGAATGGATCCTGAACGACATTGCCGCCGCCGGCGGCGACGCGGAAGCGGTGCGGCGCAGCCAGCCGCATGCCAGCACCGAACTGATGGTGGCCTACGCCTACCACCAGATCGACCGCGGCAACCCGGTCGGCTTCTTCGGCATGGTGCACGTGCTGGAAGGCACCAGCACGGCGCTGGCGACGCACGCCGCCGACACCCTGCGCGGCGCGCTCGGCCTGCCGCCGGAGGCGTTCAGCTACCTGAACTCGCACGGCAGCCTGGATATCGGCCACGTCGCCTTCTTCGAAGGCCTGGTGAACCGCCTGCAGCGCGCCGAGGACCAACAGGCCGTGCTGCACGTGGCGCGCATGATGTACAAGCTGTACGGCGACGTGTTCCGCAGCCTGCCGCACGGCGGCGCCCTGTTTGAACAGGCGGCGTGAGATGGGTGCGCGCACTTCGCAACGCTACCGCGCCGTGCTGACCGGCGCCGGCGGCGGCATCGGCTCGGCCATCGCGCGCCGCCTGGCGCCGCAGGCCGACGCCCTGCTGCTGGTGGGCCGCCAGCCGGCCCCGCTGGCCGCCCTGCGCGCCGAACTGGATCCTGAGCTGGACGGCAAGGTGCAGGTGGTGTGCGGCGACCTGACCGCCGCCACCACGCTGGACGCCATCGAGCAGGCGGCGCGCGCCATGGGCGGCGTCAACCTGCTGGTCAACAACGCCGGCATCAGCCAGTTCCACAGCTTCGAGACGCAGGCGCCGGAGGCGATCCGCGCCATGCTCGACACCAACCTGCTGGCGCCGATGCTGCTGACGCGCCGCCTGCTGCCGCTGCTGCACCAGGCGCCGGCCGCCCAGGTGGTCAACATCGGCTCGGTGTTCGGCCTGCTCGGCTACCCGGGCTTCGCCGCCTACGGCGCCAGCAAGGCCGGCCTGAAAGGCTTCTCCCAGGCGCTGCGGCGCGAGCTGTCCGACAGCGCCATCACCGTGCGCTACTTCGCGCCGCGCGCCACCCGCACCGCCATCAACAGCACCGAGGTGAACGCCATGAACAGCGCGCTCGGCACCGCGGAAGACAGCCCGGAAACCGTGGCCGCCGCCTTCGCCGACTTCCTGGCCGGCAGCGCCTGGCAAGCGACCATGGGGCGCAAGGAGAGCCTCTTCGTCCTGCTGAACCGCCTGCTGCCAGCGCTGCCGGATGGCGCCATCCGCAAGCAGCTGGCCGTGATCCGCCAATACCTGCCCAGATAACATCAAGGAGAACCAAGCCATGAACATCCTCGCCAAATTCGCCGCCGCCCTGCTGCTGCCCGCTTCCATCGCCTTCGCCGGCGTACCGGAGGACGTCAGCACCCTGCAGCAGAAGTGGGAGCAGATCCGCTACAAGACGCCGGCCCCGGCGCAGGAAGCGCAATACGAACAGCTGGTGGCCGAAGCGCAGAAAACCGCCGCCGCCAATCCCGGCAGCGCCGACGTGCTGATCTGGTACGCTATCATTGAGTCGACCTATGCCGGCGCGAAAGGCGGCCTGGGGGCGCTGTCGCACGTGAAAAACGCCAAGAAGACGCTGGAGCAGGCGATTGCGATCAACCCCGACGCGCTGTCCGGTTCCGCCTACACCAGCCTGGGGTCGCTGTACTACCAGGTGCCGGGCTGGCCGATCGGCTTCGGCGACGACAAGAAGGCAGTGGAATACCTGAAGAAAGGCCTGGCCATCAACCCGGACGGCATCGACCCGAACTACTTCTACGGCGACTTCCTGTTCCGCAAAGGCGACTATGCCGAAGCGGAGCGCGCCCTGAACAAGGCGCTGCAGGCGGCGCCGCGTCCGGGCCGCAAGGTGGCGGATGAAGGGCGGCGCGGGGAAATCGAACAGCTGCTGGCGAAGATTGCCGCCAAGCGCAAGTAATGGAAAATGGGAGGCGATGCCGTTGAAAATATTGCTGGTGGAAGACGATCCCTCGCTGGCCAGCGGCCTGCAGCTTGCGCTGCGCCGCGCCAACTACACGGTGGAGCATGTCGACGACGGCCCGGCCGCCATCCAGGCCCTGGCCCTGACCGAGTTCGACCTGCTGGTGCTGGACCTGGGCCTGCCCACGCTGGACGGCACCGCCGTGCTGAAGGCCCTGCGCGCGCGCGACAACCCGATCCCGGTGCTGGTGCTCTCGGCGCGCGACTCCACGCGCGACCGGGTGCAGGGCCTGGACCTGGGCGCCGACGACTACCTGACCAAGCCGTTCGAACTGGACGAGCTGCTGGCGCGCATCCGCGTGCTGCTGCGCCGCCGCAGCGGGCGCCAGGTCAACCAGCTGACGCTGGGCGATCTGTCGCTCAACCCGGAAAGCCTGAGCGCCACCTGGCAAGGCCGCCCGGTCGAGCTGCAGCGGCTGGAGTTCATGCTGCTGCTGCAACTGGCGGAAAACCCGCAGCGCGTGTTCAACCGCGCCCAGCTTGAAGAATCGCTGTACGGCTGGGGCGAAGGGGCGGAGAGCAACACCATCGACGTGCACGTGCACCACTTGCGGCGCAAGATCACGCCCAGCGTCATCAAGACCATCCGCGGCGTCGGCTACCGCCTGGGCGACCTGGCCGCATGAGCACCCACCTGTATTCGGCGCGCCGGCGCCTGGTGGCGGCCACCCTGATCTGCATGCTGCTGATCTTCCTCGGCATCGGCATTGGCGCGCGCGGCGTGGCGCGGCATGAGTCCGATGAACTGTTCAGCGCGCGCCTGGCGACGTCGGCGCGCGTGCTGGAGGCCCTGGTGGCGCGCCAGCTGGAGCACGCCACGGTCAGCCAGCCCATCATCATCGCCCTGCCGCACGAACTGGAAAGCATCACCAGCGACGAGCCGGAAGTGTTCGGCCACCGCTACGAAACCAAGATCGCCTTCCAGGTCTGGCGCAACGACGGCGTGCTGCTGGCCAAATCGGCCAGCGCCCCGTCGCAGGCGCTGGCACCGCTCAGCGCCGGCTACTCGGAAAACCATGCCGACGGCGCCGACTGGCAAGTGTTCGCCCTGCGTTCCGGCGCGGTCTGGGTGCTGGCCGCCGAGAAGGACGAAGTGCGGCAGGAAATGTCGGACGATATCGGCAAGACCATCCTGGTGCCGCTGGCCATCGGCGGGGTGCTGATGCTGGCCGCCGTCAATTTCCTGATCCTGCACAATCTGCGGCCGCTGTCCGAACTGGCGGCGCGCATTGCCGCGCGCGAGCCGGAATCGCTGGAGCCGCTGGCCCTGCCGGAAACCCCGCTGGAAATGGCGCCCATCGTCACTGAACTGAACCACCTGCTGGACCGCATCCGCGCCGCCTTCGAGCGCGAGCAGCGCTTCCTGAACGCCGCCGCGCATGAAATCCGCACCCCGATCGCCGCCTTGCAGCTGCACCTGGAAAATGCGATGCGCGCCGCCACGCCCGAGCAGCGCGAAGCCTCGCTGGAGCAGGCCATGGCCGGCGCACGCCGCACCAGCAAGCTGGCGGAACAGCTGCTGACCCTGAGCCGGATCGCCGCCGGCGGCGACCAGGTGCAGCTGCAAAGCCTGTCGATGCGGGCCTTGTGCTGCGACGTGATCGGCAGCATGGAGCCGCTGCTGGACAAGCGCGGCCAGGGCGTCGGCCTGGATGCCGAGCAGGATTGCCAGGTCTGGGGCGAGCCGACCCAGTTGCGGCGCCTGCTGCAGAACCTGGTCGACAACGCCTCGCAGCACGGCGCGCCGCACGGCGAGATCCAGGTGCGGCTGTCGCGCTGGGACCAGTGCGCGGTGCTGGAGGTGGCCAACGACGGCGCCCCGATACCCGAGCAGGAAATCGACAAGCTGTTCACGCCCTACTACCGCTTGCCGGGCGCGGTGCCGGGCGGCCACGGGCTGGGCCTGGCCATCGTGCAGGAAATCGTCGACCTGCACCACGGGAAAGTCGAAATTTCGCGCAAGCCCGATGGCCAGGGCACGGTGGTGCGGGTGCGCCTGCCGCTGGCCAGGACTTGATCCAGGTCATGGATTGGGCGCCGCCGCCAGCGCAGACTGAAAGCGGACCACCGACGCGAAGGAAACCCGCATGCGCCTCACCCACCCATCCCGTGCCGCGCAAGACTGCGGTACGGCACTGGACCAGCTGCACGACCGGCTGCTCGACATGGCCGTGCGCGCGCTGGCCCTGCCGCCCGACCAGTTCCCATCCGCGTACGCGCAACTGGTTGCCAACATCGAACTGGACTTCCGCTTCGAAGAACGGCTGATGGACAACTTCGAGTGCGCCGACGCGCACCTGCACCGCGAGCAGCACGCGCGCATGCTGGCCGGCCTGCACCATGCCGCCGCCGCGCTGGAACAGGACGACCCGGTGCCGGCGCAGCGCGCGCTGGCAGCCTTGCGCGAATGGCTGCCGTTTCACATCGACACCCAGGACCGCCACCTGCTGCGGGCGTGGCTGCGCACGGCGAACACGTAAAGCGCGAACGAGGCCAGCGAGAGCAGGAACAGCGCGGCCAGCAGGCCATGGTAGTCGCCGCCCTCGAGCACCAGCGCCAGCAGCAAAGGGGCGCCGGCCTTGGCGGCCAGCGACGGCGCGGCCAGGGCGCCGGCGATGGCGCCATAGTGGGTATGGCCGAACACCGCCTGCGGCAGGGTGCCGCGCAGGATGGTCAGCACGCCGTTGGTCATGCCGTACAACACGCAGAACAGGATCGCCGCCCAGGCATTGGCGCCCAGCAGGTAGAGCACCAGCAGCGCCGCCGGCAAGCCGGCGAAGGTGGCCACGCCCACCGCCTGCGGCGTGGCGCGCCCCGCCAGGGAGCGCTCCAGCAGCCGGCCCGCCACCTGCATCGGGCCGATCAGCGCCGCCAAGGCGACCGCCAGCTGCCCGCTGTGGCCAAGCTTGCCGATCAGGGGCACCATGTGCACCGACAGCGCCGAAAAGACGAAGGCATGCGCGGCGAAGACGCCGGCCAGCAGCCAGAATACCGGCTGCGCCAGCGCCTGGCGCAGCGAGTAGTGCTGCGGCGCGTCCGGGTGGCGCGCCGGCGCGGCGTACGCCGCGCCATCTTCCAGCAGCAGGTGCAGCGGCAGGCAGACTGCCAGCAGGGCAACGGCGAAGGCGATGCACACTGTGCGCCAGTCATGGCGCCCCAGCAGCCAGGCGGTGAGCGGCCAGAACGCCGTGCTGGCCAGCCCGCCCATCAGCGTGACATTGGAGATGGCCTTGCGCGCGGCCTCGCGCAGGCTGCGGTTGAGGGTGGCGAAGGCGGCCTCGTACAAGGTCATCGCCATGCCCAGGCCCATGATGGTCCAGGCGGTGAAATAGCCCGCCAGGCCATGGCTCCCGGCCAGCGCCAGCAGGCCGGCGCCGGAGACCAGCGAACCGGCCGCCATGATGCGCCGGCCGCCGAGGCGGTCGATGGCGATACCGACCGGCACCGAGGCCAGCCCGGCCACCAGCACCGCCCATGAGAAGGCGCCGTACAACTGGGCCGGCGCCAGCCGCAGGTCGGCCTGGATGGCCGGCGCCATCACGCCGAAGGCGTAGTACAGGATGCCCCAGGAGATGACCTGGGTAAGGCCCAGCACCAGCACCGCTGACGTTGCCTTCTTCATCGGCAGCACCCTGGCGTGAACATGGACCACAGCTGCGCGCCGAACGGGGCGCGCGCCGGGTAACGGCTGCCCGCATACAGGCCGATGCGGGCCGGGTCGTTGCGCTGCGGCCGGTAGCGGAAGGTGCCGAACACCTGGTCCCACAGCACCAGCGCGCGGCCGAAGTTGCTGTCGCCCTCCCCGGCGCGCGCCGAATGGTGCCAGCGGTGCACCTCGTTGGTGCTGAACACGTAGTTCAGCCAGCCGCTTTGCAACGGCAGGTTGGCGTGCTGCGTCACCAGCACCGGCAGGGTCAGGGCCAGGTAGCCCAGCACCACGTCCTGCGGCACACCGATCGCGAACAGCGGCAGCATGCCAAGCAGGTAGTTCAGCGCGTAGTTCAGCGGATGGATGCGGAAGTTGTTCAGCGCGTACAGCCGTTCGCTGCCGTGATGCAGCGCATGCAGCCACCACAGCGACGGCCAGGCATGGTGCAGCCGGTGCGACCAGTAGTTGCCAAACTCCGCCAGCAGCGCCGCCAGCGCCACCTGCAGCGCGAAGGGCCACGTGGCCGGGAACAGCTGCAGCACGCCCGCCATCGGCGCCAGCCATTTGAGCAGCGGGTCGACCAGGGCGAACAGCAGCAGCGCGCTGGCCAGGTCGGTGCCGACATCGCCCAGCGGGCGCGCCCACTCCGCGCGGTACGGCATGCTGCGCTCGGCCAGCAGCGCCACCAGCAGGGTCGCCACGGCGGGCGCGATGGCGGCCAGTTCCAGGTTGGCGCCGCTGGCGCGGGCCCAGGCGAACGACGCCAGGCTGGCCAGCAGCGCCAGCGGCAGGAAGCCGCGCAGGAACGCGCGGCGCACGGCGGCCCTCATGCGCAGCACCCGGATGCGGCGGCCTGGCGCGGCTGGCACGAAGGCGAGGCGGCGCAGCCGGCCGCACCTTTGGCCTTCTCCTGCAGGTCCAGCGCGCAGCAGGCATCGGCAGCGGCCGGCGCGGGACCGCCGCAGCAGCCGGCGGCGGCTGGCGCAGCGGCGGCGCCCTGGTCCGCGTCCGGCGCATAGGCCTGGCGCGTGTTGCACACGCCGGTCTCGGGCAGCTCCAGCTGCACGTCGTCGGCCGCGGCGAAGTCGCCGGCCAGCGCCGCCACCACCGAGCGCACCTGCTCGTAGCCGGTCGCCATCAGGAAATTGGGCGCGCGGCCGTAGCTTTTCGCACCCACCGCGTAAAAGCCCGGTTCGGGATGGGCCAGCTCGCGGTGGCCGTGCGGGCGCACGCTGCCGCAGCTGTGCTCATTCGGGTCGATCAGCGGCGCCAGCGCATCCGTGCTTTCCAGCCAGGGATCGTGGCGCACGCGCAGTTCGCGCGTCAGCTGCAGGTCGGGCCGCGCGCCGGTGGCCGCGATGATACGTTCGACGCCCTCGATGCTGCGCGCCGTGCCGGCCGGGTCGCGGCCCATTACGCGCAGCGCGCCGCCCTGCGCTTCGATGGCATGGATGCGGAAATCCGTGTGCAGTTCGAGCCGGCCCGAATCCTTCAGTGCGCGCAGGCGCAGGCCGAGCTGGCCGCGCGCCGGCAGGCCGTCCGCCTCGCCGCCGCCGAACACCCTGGCCAGCTGCTTGCCGCGCACGGCCCAGACGATCTGCGTGCCCGGCGCTTCCTCGGCCAGCTGCGCCAGCGCCAGCAGGCTGCCGGCCGCCGAATGGCCGGCGCCCACCACCAGCACGCGCCGCCCGGCATACGCCGCACGCGCGGCGCCCAGGATATCCGGCATGCCGTAGTCGATGCGTTCGCCCGCCGCCGCCTCGCCCAGGGCCGGCAGGCCGTTGCCGCCGAGCGGGTTGGGCTGCGACCAGGTGCCGCTGGCGTCGATCACGGCCTGCACCGTGAAGTCCTGCTCGCCCTGCGGGCCAAGCGTGCGCACGGTGAATGCCGCCGCCTCGCGGCCGCGCGACTTGACCTTGTCGAAGCCGGCGCGCGCCACTTGCAGCACGCGCTGCCGGGTATGGATATGCGGCGCCAGCGCCGGCAGCCGGGCCAGCGGCTTCAGGTAGAGGTCGATGATCTCGCCGGCCGTTGGCAGCCCGTCCTGTTGCGGCGCGTTCCAGCCGTGCGCCTGCAGCAGGCGGCGCGCGGCTTTGTCGACGTTGTACTGCCAGGGCGAGAACAGGCGCACGTGGCGGTAGCTTTCCAGGTTCGCGCCCACCTCGGCCCCCGCCTCCAGCACCAGCGGCGTGAAGCCGCGCGCCAGCAGGTGGGCCGCCGCCGCCAGTCCCACCGGACCGGCGCCGATCACCGCCACCGGCAGGCCCGCCTGCGGGCCTGCCAGCCCGGCTTTCATCAGCGTGGCGGAGGCCGGGCAGACGCCCTGGAATTCGCGCGAAGCGTGCAGCGCTTGCGGCGCCGCGCTGCGTTCGATGCGCTGGAAGCCGTGCCGGCCGAAGAAATCCGCCGCCGTGGTGGTCAGCAGGTACAGCGTCTGCACGCCCGCCGCAGCCGCCTTGCCGCGCAGTGCCGCCAGCAGTTGCTGCCCGGCGCCCTGCCCGCGCAGCTGGTCGGCCACCACCATGGAGCGCAGCAGCGCCACGGCGCCGTAGCGTTCAAAGCCGGCGGCGGCCAGCACCTGGCCATCGGCCGCGCCGACCAGGAAATGCGCCAGGTGTTCGCGCGCGCCATCGAGCGGCAGGCGCGCCGCCAGCAGCAAGGATTCAATCGCCGGCCAGTCTGCCTCGGCCGCCGCACGGAATGTCAGCACTTCTTTCATCTCACTCTCCTTTGTTATTCGGCGAATTACGAATAAACAGGTTCAAAAAAATGCCCTTCACAGGGCATTGATCAGTTGCTTGAGCTGGCCGATGCGCTCCGGGTTGATGCAGTAGCAGACCCGCTGCGCGTCGGACGAGCCCAGGATCAGTCCGGCCTCCTTGAGGATGGTCACGTGCTGGGAAATGGTGGACGGCGACAGCGGCAGCACATCGGCCAGGTTGCCGAAGTAGCAGGCGCCGTACGCGGCCAGGTAGCACAGCAGCTGCACGCGCGCCGGATGGGCCAGCGCCTTGCACAGCTGGGCCACCTGTTCGGCATCCACGGCTGGCAGGCTGGCGCCCGGTTTGGCTTCGCAACAACTGCTCATACATCCCTCATTCGTTCATCGACGAATACAGAATAATCGGCCCGGCGGCGGGCTGTCAAGATATTTCGACAATCTTCGAACTGTCGTATCGACGACCGGCCGTGCCCCGCTTTGTGCTAAATTCAAGCGGCATGACCCAGGTCATATCCCGCTCCCGCCACCAGCGCCACACTGGGAGCCATCCCGACTGCCGGAGCCCATCGATGCCCGAACCCGTCCGACCTTCCCTGCGCTGGCGCCTGGCGCTGGCGGTCGCGCTGCTGGCTGGCCTGGCGGCGCTGGCGTGGTGGCAGTGGGGGCCGATCCCGGTCACCCTGGCCGCCATCGAGCGCGGGCCGGCGGTCGACGCCATCTACGCCACCGGCACGGTGGAACCCACGGTCATGTTGCCACTGGCGCCGCGCGTCGGCGGCCGCCTGGCCGAGCGCACGGTCGATGAGGGAGCGCATGTGCGCAAGGGCCAGCTGCTGGCGCGCCTGGACGACGCCGACCTGGCAGGCAGCGTCGACGAACAGCGCGCCCGCGTCGACTACAGCCGCAACCAGCATGCGCGCGCCGCCACGCTGGCCGAACGCGGCTTCCTTTCCAGCGGCGAAGCCGACCGCACCAAGGCCGAACTGCTGGCGGCGGAAGCGGCGCTGCGCCGCGTACGCGCCCAGCGCGACTACATGGCGCTGCTGGCGCCGGCCGACGGCACCATCATCCGCCGCGACGGCGAAGTGGGCCAGTACATCAGCCCCGGCCAGGCCATCTTCGTGCTGGCCTGCTGCGCGCCGCTGCGCGTGACCGCCGAAATCGACGAGGAGGACATCAGCCGCGTGCGCGTCGGCCAGGCCGTGGTGCTGAAAGCCGACGCCCTGCCCGGCCAGGTGTTCGATGGCAGCGTGGCCGAGATCACGCCCAAGGGCGACCCGGTGGCGCGCACCTACCGCGTGCGCATCGCGCTGGCCGCACCGGGCGCCCTGCAGACCGGCATGACGGTGGACGCCAACCTGGTGGTGGCGCGGCGCGAGCATGCCATGCTGCTGCCGGCCGCCGCGCTGCAGGGCGATAGCGTCTGGGTGGTTGGGCAGGACGGGCGCCTGCAGCGGCGCAGCATCGTGCCGGGTGTGCGCAGCGCGCAACGGGTCGAGGTGCTGCAAGGGTTGCAGGGCAACGAGCGTGTCGTGGCGCAGCCCGGCGCGCAGCTGGCCGAGGGGCGCCGCGCCAGGGTGCACGCAGCGGCTCCGGCCGCAACGCCGGCGACGGCGGCCGCGCGTTAGGGGACGGCATGCGCGTCCAGTTCGCCATCGCCCTCGCCCACCTGCAGCGGCGGCGCCGCTCGACCCTGGTGTCGCTGCTCGGCATCGCGCTCGGCGTGGCCTTCTTCCTCGCCGTGTCGGCCCTGATGCGCGGCTCCGAGCGCGATTTCCTGAAACGGTTGGTCGACAACAGCCCCCACATCACCGTGGCCGACCAGTACCGCAACGCGCGCGTGCAGCCGGCGGAAGTACGCTGGCCCGGCGCGGCGGTGGCCATCAGCAACGTCAAGCCGCCGGTGGAAACGCGCGGCATTCGCAGCCACCGCAGCAAGCTGGAAACCATCGAAGCCTGGCCCGGCCTGCGCGTGGCGCCGGTGCTGCGCGGCTCCGCCGTGCTGACCTTCGCCGGCCAGCAGCAAGGCGTCAGCCTGTCCGGCATCGTCCCGGCGCGCATGAAGGATGTCTCCACCATCGACGAGCAGATGGTGGCCGGCACCCTGGACGACCTGGCCGCCGCGCCGAATGGCCTGGTCATCGGCCAGGGCCTGGCGCAGAAGTTCCAGCTTGGTGTGAACAGCACGGTCAGCGTGGTGACGGCCAGCGGCGCGCGCATCATGAAAGTGGTAGGCATTTTCCGCACCGGCAATGCCGCTTACGATGAAGGGGAAACCTTCACCCTGCTCAAACGTGCGCAGGTGATCCTGGCGCGGCCCAACCGCGTCAACCGCTTCATCATCCAGCTCAACGACCCGCAGGCGGCGCGCGATGTGGCGGCCGGCATCGAGCAGGCCATCGGCTACAAATCCGTGTCCTGGATCGAAGCCTCGGAAGACCTGCTCAGCCTTCTGCTGGTGCGCAACATCATCATGTACAGTGTGGTGACGGCGATCCTGGTGGTGGCCTCGTTCGGCATCTACAACACCATCTCCACCATCGTGATGGACAAGCGGCGCGACATCGCCATCCTGAAGGCGATGGGGTTCAGCGCCGCCGACATACGCCACATCTTCCTCTACCAGGGCGCCATCATGGGCCTGGTCGGCAGCAGCGCGGGACTGCTGCTCGGCTACGGCATGATGCACGTGCTGGCCAGCGTCGAACTCAAGCCGCCCGGCGTCAGCGACGTGGTGCATTTGCCGGTGTGGTGGGGAGCGGAACAGTACCTGCTGGCGATCGGCTTTGCCATGGCGGCTTGCCTGTGCGCCGCCTACCTGCCGGCCAACAAGGCCGGCAAGCAGCATCCGGTCGATACCTTGCGGGGGGCGACATGAGCAGCGTGCTGCGCGCCGAACACCTGCTGCGGCGCCTGCCGGGCGAGGTGCCGGTGACCCTGGTCAACGATGTCTCGCTCGATATCCAGCGCGGCGAATTCATTTGCATCATGGGGCCGTCCGGCTCCGGCAAGTCGTCCCTGCTCTACCTGCTTGGCCTGCTGGACCGGCCCGACGGCGGCCAGCTCTGGCTGGGAGGGGAAGACATCAGCCGCCATGGCGAAGAGCAGCTGGCGGCGCTGCGCCTGGCCAAGCTGGGCTTCGTATTCCAGTTCCACTTCCTGCTGGCCGAGTTCACCGTGCTGCAGAACGTGATGCTGCCGATGCAGCGCCTGGGCCGGCGCGGCGACGATGCCGCGCGCGCCTATGCCCTGCATTTGCTGGAACGCCTCGGCATCGCCGACCAGGCGGGCAAGTTCCCGTCGCAGCTGTCCGGCGGACAGCGCCAGCGCGCGGCGCTGGCAAGGGCCCTGGCCAACGACCCGGTGCTGATACTGGCCGACGAACCGACCGGCAACCTCGATTCGGCCTCCACCCTGAATGTGCGCCAGATCCTGCGCAGCCTGGCCGATGCCGGCCAGACCGTGGTGGCGGTCACGCACGACGCCAGTTTCGCCAGCGCGGCCGACCGCTGCATCGGCCTGGTCGACGGGCGCATCGACCCGGGCTGGCGGCCAGCGCCGCTGGCCCAGCCCGACAGCGCCCGGAACTAAGGCCTGAAGCCTTCGAAAGAAACCTTCAGCATGTGGCGCACGATGTCATCGTCGCTCATCTTGCTGAATTTTTGCAGGTACTCGACCGCCGGGTCGCAGGTACGCGCGTAGTAGCTGAACAGGATCACATCGCTCGGCAGGGCCGTATTCAGCAAGCCCTCCTTCTGCGCCTGCTTGACCAGGCCCTCCAGCAGGCGGTTCAGCTTCAGCACGCGCGTCATGTATTTGAAGTTCCGCATCAGCATATCGCGCACGTGCGGGCTGGTGGACGGCAGGAAGGGCAATCCGCCGCCCAGGCGCACGCGCATGGCCCACTCCAGCAAGGCTTGCAGTTTCTCGACCGGGTTGAGGGCGGTCGGCAGTTTGTCCACTTCCTCGATCGCGCCCTCCAGCAGGCGCACCATCGCCTCGCCCACCAGCTCCTCCTTCGACTTGAAGTGCTTGTAGAGGCTTGGTTTCGAGATGCCGACCGCGCCCGCGACATCGTCCATCGTCATCAAATCATAGCCTTTGCTGCTGAGGACGACCGTGGTGGCATCCAGGATCGCATTCTCCCGCAGCTTAAATGCCTGATTTTTAAAGCTAAACTTTGGAATGATACTCATGAGTTAAATTTCGCTACTAATCAGTAGCTTTTGTATTTTGTTGGTAGTAATATTAGCACGCCGGTAGAGCCCGGCAGAAAAAACCGACAAATGACCATGACACAGACACGCCAACGCATCGCCGTGATCGGCGCCGGGATCTCCGGCCTGGCCAGCGCCTACTTCCTCAACCGCCGCCACGACGTGGTGCTGTACGAGGCGGGCAATTATCTCGGCGGCCATAGCAACACCGTCGACGTCACGCTGGAAGGCCGCGTGTGCGGCGTCGATACCGGCTTCCTGGTCTATAACGAACGCACCTACCCGAACCTGATCGCCCTGCTCGACGAGCTGGGCGTGGGCAGCATCGCCAGCGACATGTCCTTCGCCGTGTCGATGGACGACGGCGCGCTGGAATGGGCCGGCACCAGCCTCGATACCCTGTTCGCGCAGCGCCTGCGCCTGCTGTCGCCGTCTTTCCTGCGCATGGTGATGGACATCCTGCACTTCAACCGCCACTCGCAGCGCTACCTCGGCCAGGTCGGCGGCAGCGCCGTCACGCTCGGCCAGCTGCTGCAGGAAAACGCCTACGGCGCCCTGTTCCGCGATGCCTACCTGCTGCCGATGGCCGCCTCGATCTGGTCCAGCACCCCGGCCGACATCCTGAAATTCCCGGCCGCCACCTTCCTCCGTTTCTGCCTGAACCACGCGCTGCTGCAAGTCAACGGCCGTCCACAATGGCGCACGGTGCAAGGCGGGTCGCGCGAATACGTGCGCCGCATCGCCGCCACCCTGCCCGACTGCCGCCTGGCCACGCCGGTTCTGGCGGTAACGCGCGGTGCCGCCGGCGTATCGCTGCTAACGGCGCGCGGCACGGAGCAATACGACGCCGTGGTGCTGGCCACGCACGCCCCGACCTCGCTGGCCATGCTGTCCGACGCCAGCGCGCAGGAACGGGCCGTGCTGGGCGGGGTGCGCTACCAGCCCAACACCGCCTGGCTGCACACCGACCGCAGCCTGATGCCGCGCCAGCGCAAGCTGTGGTCGGCCTGGAACTACCTGTCCGGCGCCAGCGTCGACGGCGCGCGCCCGGTGTGCGTGACCTACTGGCTGAACCAGCTGCAAAGCCTGCCGTTTGAAACGCCGGTGCTGGTCACGCTCAACCCGCAGCAGCCGCCGGAGCCAGGCTCGGTGCTGGCGCGCTTCGAGTACGAGCACCCGATCATGGACCAGGCCACCATCGACGCGCAGCAGCAGCTGCACACCATCCAGGGCGCCGGCCAGGTGTGGCATGCGGGCGCCTGGAGCGGCTACGGCTTCCATGAAGACGGCCTGAAATCGGCCCTGCGCGTGGCGCAAGCCTTTGGCTGCGCGCCGCAATGGACGGTGCTGCCATGAGCGGCGACCTGCCATCCGGCCAGCTGTTCCAGGGCCAGGTCATGCACGAGCGCCTGCGCCCGCGCCGCAACCGCTTCACCTATCCCGTGTTCTACCTGCGCCTTGACCTGGACCGGCTGGACGCCTGCAACAGCGCCTGGTTCGGCGTCGACCGGCGCCGCCTGCTGTCGCTGCGCACGCGCGACTACGGCCCGCGCGACGGCAGCAGCCTGGCCGGCTGGATGCGCGGCCTGCTGCGCCAGCACGGCATTGCCGCCGACGGCAAGATCTGGCTGCAAACCTTCCCCCGCATCGCCGGCTTCGCGTTCAACCCGGTCAGCTTCTGGCACTGCCACGATGCGCAGGGCCGCCTGTGCGCCGTGCTGGCGGAAGTCAACAACACCTTCGGCGCCAGCCACTGCTACCTGCTGCGCGTGGACCCGGCCGACGGCCGCGCCGAATGCGCCAAGCAGCTGCACGTGTCGCCGTTCTGCCGGGTGGAGGGGCACTACCGCTTCCGCTTCCGCCTGGGCGCCGCCGGCCATGCCACCCGCATCGACTACCACGACGGCGACGGCCTGCTGCTGAAAACCGCGCTCGCCGGCAAGCCGGTGCCGCTGGGCGATGCCGCGCTGCTGCGCGCCCTGCTGCGCCAGCCCTTGCTGTGCGTCGGCGTCGTGGCGCGCATCCATTGGCAGGCGCTGCGCCTGTGGCTGAAGGGCGTGCCCTTCCTCGGCAAGCACCCGGCGCCCGCCAAGACTGTTTCCCTGCAAGAGGACTACCTGCAATGACCACTACCCTCGCCATCCGCCAGCTGGCGGCGCCGGCCGGCGCCAAACTCTTCCTGTCGCTGCTGGGCCGCCTGCGCCACGGCCACCTGACCCTGGTCACGCCCGACGACACCCGCATGGTGTTCGGCGACGCCCACATGGCCTGCGGCGCCACGCTGAAGATCAACGACTGGCGCGCCTGCAGCCGCATCCTGCGCGCCGGCGACATCGGCTTTGCCGAAGCCTACGGCGCGGGCTGGATCGACACGCCCGACCTGGCCGCCCTGCTGCGCCTGGCCCTGCGCAACGAGCAGGAGCTGGAGCGCGCCATGTTCGGCGGCGCGCTGGCGCACTGGTGGTACCGCCTGCGCCACCTGCTGCGCCCGAATACGCGCGCCGGCAGCAAGCGCAACATCCACGCCCACTACGACTTGGGCAACCCGTTCTACGCGCTATGGCTGGACCCCAGCTGGACTTATTCCAGCGCCCTGTTCGAGGGCGACTACAGCCTGCCGCTGCAGGAAGCGCAGCGCCGCAAGTACCAGCGCATCATCGACACGCTCGGCCTGCGCGCCGGCGACCGCGTGCTGGAAATCGGCTGCGGCTGGGGCGGTTTTGCCGAACAGGCGGCGCGCCAGGGCATCCAGGTGCACGGCCTGACCATCTCGCCCGCCCAGCTGCAGCACGCGCAGCAGCGCATCGCCAAGCTGGGCCTGGACCGGCTGGTGCAGCTGGAACTGCGCGACTACCGCGACATCGAGGGCCAGTACGATGCCGTGGTGTCGATTGAAATGTTCGAAGCGGTCGGCGAGAAGTACTGGCCGGACTACTTCCGCGCGCTGGCGCAGCGCCTGCGCCCGGGCGGCAAAGCCATGGTGCAGTCGATCACCATCGGCGAGCGCTATTTCCCGCGCTACCGCAGCAGCACGGACTTCATCCAGGAGTACATCTTCCCGGGCGGCATGCTGCCCAGCGTGGAGCGTTTCATGCAGCAGGCGGCGTGCGCCGGGCTGGCGACGCAGGACATCCATCCGTTCGGTCCCGACTACGCCGAAACCCTGCGCCGCTGGGACCGCGCATGCAACGCCCGGCGCGCCGAGATCGCCGCCCTGGGCTTCGACGAGCGCTTCCAGCGCATCTGGCATATGTACTTCGCCTACTGCGAAGCCGCGTTTGATGAGGGCCGCACCAATGTTGTCCAGTTCCTGCTGGCCAAGCCGACGCTGGCTTGAGAAGGCGCGCGCCGCGGCGCTCTGCCTGGCCCTGGCCGTAGCCGGCGCCGCCCTGCCGGGCGCCGCGCACGCCAACTGGCGCGACGAGCTGCCGCAGGCGCGCGCCGTCGGCGGCGGCGAGCTGCGCTGGTTCGGCCTGCGCATCTACCACGCCACCTTGTGGAGCGAGAAGCAGCCGTTCGACCCGGCCGCCCGCTTCGCGCTGCAGCTGCGCTACCACCGCAGCATCAGCCGCGAGCGGCTGGTGCAGACCAGCATGGATGAAATCCGCCGCCTCGGCATCGCGCCGCGCGACGCCGCCACCGCGCAGCGCTGGGAGGCCCAGCTGCGCACCGCCTTCGTCGATGTGGCCGAGGGCGACCAGCTGGTGGGCCTGCACCTGCCGGGCCAGGGCATGCGCCTGTACGACCGCGACAAGCTGCTGGCCGAGATCCCGGACCCGCAGCTGGCGCAAGCCTTCTTCGGCATCTGGCTGCACGAGTCGAGCCGCGACCAGAACCTGCGCCGCCAGCTGCTGGGAGGCCAGCCATGAGCGCGCGCTGGCTGCGCCTGGACCACGCCGCCTACGGCCTGCTCGGCCTGCCGCTCGCCATGGCCGCGCTGCCGGTGTACGTGCACCTGCCGGCCTTCTACGCGCTGCAGCTCGATGTCAGCCTGGCGCAACTGGGCTGGGTGCTGTTTGCGGCGCGCCTGTTCGACACGCTGCAGGACCCGGCGCTCGGCCTGCTGGTGGACCGCCTGGGCCAGCGCACCGCGCCCTGGCTGGGCGCCGCCGCCGCCCTGTTCGGCCTGGCCTTTGCCGGCCTGTGGCTGCCGCCCGCCAATCCGGCCGCCGCCGTGCCATGGCTGGCAGCCATGCTGGTGCTGGCCTACTGCGCGCACAGCTTCCTGAACATCGCCTACCTGGCCTGGGGCGCCACGCTGGATGGCGGCGCGGCGCGCAGCCACGGCCAGGCGCACGCGCTGCTGGGGCCTGCCGCCTGGCGCGAAGGCGCCGGCCTGGCCGGCATCATGCTCGCCAGCGCCATTCCGGCCGCCATCATGGCGGGCGACACCGGAAGCGTGCCGGCCAGCATGGCTTGGTACAGCGCCGGCTTCGCCCTGCTGCTGGCGCTCGCGCTGTGGGCGCTGCTGCGCTGGGCGCCGGCCTGGCAGCGCGCCAGCGGCGGCGCCGGTGCCGGCGGCCAGCCCTGGCGCCAGGCGCTGCAGCGCCTGCGCAGCAACGGCCGCTTCCTGCGCCTGCTGCCGCCCTACTTCCTGAACGCCGTCTCGATGGCGCTGCCGGCCACGCTGGCCCTGTTCTTCATCCGCGACCAGCTGCAGGCGCCGGCGCAGGCGGCCGGCTTCCTGCTGGCCTACTTCGCCGCCGCCGTGTGCGGCCTGCCGCTGTGGGTGCGGCTGGCGGCGCGCATCGGCACGGCGCGCGCCTGGCGCCTCGGCATGCTGCTGGCGGTGGCCACCTTTGCCGGCGCCGGCCTGCTCGGCCCCGGCGACCAGGCGCTGTACCTGCTGGCCTGCATCGGCGCCGGTGCCGCGCTGGGCGCCGACCTGGCCCTGCCGCCCGTGCTGTTCGCGCAAGCGGTGCGCCCCGGCGAAAGCATGGGCATCCACTACAGCGTCTACACCCTGCTCGGCAAACTGGCGCTGGCCTGCACCGGCCTCGCGCTGCCGCTGCTGGCAGCCCTGGGCTACCGCCCGGGCGCCGGCCCCAGCCCGGCGCTGGCGGCCATGTATGCCGGCCTGCCCTGCCTGTTCAAACTCGGCGCCATGTTCATCCTCTGGAGGCTTGATGAAAAAGACCATCCTTAGCGCAGCCCTGCTGCTTACCGCCTGCGCCGGCCACGATGTGCAGCACTACGCCCCGGCCCAGCCCAAGCTCGACGTGGCCGCCTTCTTCAGCGGCACCACCGATGCCTGGGGCATGTTCCAGAAACGCGGCGGCGAAGTGGTCAAGCGCTTCCACGTCACGATCGAGGGCAAGGCCGACAACGGCGCCCTGCAGCTCGACGAGCATTTCCGCTACGACGACGGCAGCACCCAGCGCCGCGTGTGGCGCCTGGTGGCGCAGCCCGGCGGACGCTGGCAAGGCACGGCCGCCGACGTGGTGGGCCCGGCGCACGGCGAGGTCGCCGGCAACGCCCTGCGCTGGCAATACACGCTGCTGCTGCCGGTCGATGGCAGCACCTATGAAATGAAGTTCGACGACTGGATGTTCCTGATCGACGAATGCACGATGATCAACCGCGCCAGCATGCGCAAATTCGGCATCGAGCTGGGCCAGGTCACGCTGATGTTCAGGAAACGGTCATGCGCCCATTGAACCGCCGCATCGAAAACTGGGAAGGCAAGCGCGTATGGCTGGTGGGCGCGTCGAGCGGCATCGGCGCCGCCCTGGCGGCGGAAGCGTTGGCCGCCGGCGCCCGCGTGGCGCTGTCGGCCCGCCGCGCCGAACAGCTGGCCGCCGTCGCCGCCGGCCATCCGCACGCGCTGCTGCTGCCGTTCGACGCGCTGGAGCAGGCGGCCTGGCCCGACGCCTACCGCCAGGCCTGCGGCGCGTTCGGCGGCATCGACCTGGTGGTGTTCTGCGCCGCCGAATACCGCCCCGAGCGCAGCTGGGAAGTGACGCCGGCCGGCGCCGCGCGCACGCTCGGCATCAACCTGGGCAGCGTGTACAGCGGCCTGGCCACCGTGCTGCCGGACATGCTGGCGCGCGGCAGCGGCGGCATCGCCATCGTCGCCAGCGTAGCCGGCTACCTCGGCCTGCCCAAGGCCAGCGTGTACGGGCCGAGCAAGGCCGCGCTGATCAACCTGGCGGAGCTGCTCTACACCGACCTGCACCCGCGCGGGCTGGACGTGTACCTGATCAACCCCGGCTTCGTGCGCACCCAGCTCACCGCCCGCAACGACTTCCGCATGCCGGCCTTGCAGACGCCGGAAGCGGCGGCGCGCGCGATCCGGCGCGGCATGGCGGCCGGACGCTTTGAGATACATTTCCCCTGGCGCTTCACGCTGCTGGTTAAACTGGTGCGCCTGCTGCCTTACCGGCTGCGCTTCGCCCTGCTCGCCCAACTCGCCAAGACATGACAACAGCACTCGACCAATTGCTGCACTGGTACGCCAGCCTGACTCCGGACACCGTGCAACACGCCAGCCGGTACTATGCCGCCGACGCCAGCTTCCGCGACCCGTTCAACGACGTGCGCGGCATCCCGGCCATCGAAGCGATCTTCCGGCACATGTTCGACAGTACCGAGAAGCCGCGCTTCATCATCCGCGAGCGGGTGGCGCAGGGCGAGCAGGCCTTCGTCACCTGGCTGTTCGAGTTCAAGCTGCGCGGCAAGCCCTACACGGTGGAAGGCGCCTCGCACCTGCGCTTTGGCCCGGACGGCAAGGTGGTCGAGCACCGCGACTACTGGGACGCGGCGGAAGAACTGCTGCAAAAGCTGCCCGTGGTCGGCCTGCCGATCAGGTGGCTGAGGCGCCGGCTGTCTACGCCGGCGCCACGCCCTGCGCCATATTGAACACGCGCTCGGGGTCGTACTGCTTTTTCACGCGCGCCAGGCGCGCGTAGTTGGCGCCGTAATAGGCCGTTTGCCAGTCGGCCAGCAGCGGGTCGAGGTAATTCACGTAGGCGCCGCCGCGGCTCCACGCCTTCATCTTGCCGCGCATGCGGTTGGGGAAGGCGGTGTCGTACACGCCGCGGTTCGGCCAGGTCGCGTATTCGAGGCTGAACAGGGCCTTGCGGTGCACGAAGGCCGTCGCATCCGGCGCGATGCGGCCGATGGCGCCCCCCATATGGTCGAAGATGTAGGAGCCGGCAATGCCGGCGGCCGCGGCATCCGTCGCCGCCTGGCTGAGCGCCGCGATCGCGGCCGCCGGCAGCGGCTCGTTGAAGAAATCTGAACTGAGCAGCGAGTCGTAGCGCGTCTTGCGCCCTTCCGGCGTGGAACCGCTCACGCTGCACTGGGCCAGCGTATCGCCGGCGCACATGCTCCAGGCCACGTCGCGGTACGGCATCTGGTTGATGGCCGTGGCCAGGCTGGCGCGCGGCACCCCGGTCGCGGCCAGGAAGGCGTCCCAGTGCGGCTGCAGGAAGCCGATGCTGCCAAGGCAGTAGGCGGTCACCGTGCCGCCGGCGCCGCCCGGGCCGAACTGCACATAGACCTGGCCCCAGATATTGTCCGGCAGCGTCTGCGGCCAGCGCTGCCAGGCATCGAGCACCGCGCCGAAGTCCTGCATGCGGAAGTCGGCGCGCGCCACCGTGATGTCCTGTATCGGGTGCGTCCTGAAGGTGAACGAAGTGGCCACGCCGAAATTGCCGCCACCACCGCCGCGCAGGGCCCAGAACAGGTCGGGCTCCGTATTCGCGTCGCAGGTGAGCAGGCGGCCGTCGGCCGTCACCACGTCCGCCGCCAGCAGGTTGTCGCACGTCAGCCCGTACTGGCGGTCGAGGATGCCGATGCCGCCGCCCAGCGTGATGCCGGCGATACCAACCGTCAGGCAGGTGCCGGACGGGATGCAGACGCCCCTGGCAATCAGCGTGTCGTAGACTTCCGCCAGGCGCGCGCCCGCCCCCACTTTGGCCGTGCCATCGGCATTGACCTGGATCGCGTTCATCGGCGTCACATTCAGCACCACACCCGTGGTGGTCGAGGTGCCGGCCCAGCTATGGCCGCCGCAGCGCGGCGTCACCGCCAGCTTGTTGGCGCGCACAAAGGCCAGGCCGGCCTTCACGTCATCCGCCGAGGCGCACTTGATGATGGCGGCCGGCTTGACGCTGTCGAAGTGCGTATTGGCCAGCAGGCTGGCGGCGGTGTAGGCCGCATCGCCGGGACGCAGCAGCTGGCCCTTGAGCGAGGACGCCAGGCCAGACCAGTTCAAGCCAGGATCGCCCGGCGTGACCGGCGGCGGCGCCGTGCCGGAGGACCCGCCCCCGCCGCAGCCCGCCAGCAACGCTGCGGTTGATCCCCCTGCTAAATCGAGAAAACGCCTGCGATCCATGTGCTCCCCCCATGTGACGGGCCAATGCGGCCCGGGAGGTCGATATTAGCACCAATTTAACTAATTGGTATGCAATTGGTATATCAATTGAAGGCCAGCGCAGCGGCCAGGCCGATGAACAGCAATCCCGTGCCGCGCTGCAGGAGCAGCATGCGGCGGCCCGACAGCATCCGCGCGCCGGCTGTCGCCGCCAGCAGCACATAGCTCAGGTGTGCGGCCAGGGAGCTCGCCACGAAGGTCAGGCTCAGCAGCAGGAAGCGCGGGATGTCCACCCGCCCCGGTGGCATGAACTGCGGGAATACCGCGGCAAAGAACAGGATGGCCTTGGGATTGCTGCAGGCGACCAGCAGCCCGCGCCGAAACACCGCCGCGCGGCTGGCGCCTTCCGGCGCGCTCGCCAGGCCGCCCTGCGCGGCGCGTCCAGCCTGGCGCCACTGCCTGATGCCGAGCCAGGCCAGGTAGGCGGCGCCGGCCAGTTTCAAGGCCGTGAAGGCCTGCGGCCAGGCGCGCAACAACAGCCCCATGCCGCCCACCGCCACGCAGGAAACCAGGAACACGCCGACCGCGTTGCCGGCCGAACTGTAGGCGGTGCGGCGCGCGCCCAGGGTCAGGGTGGTGGATACCGCCAGCAGCACGGCCGGTCCGGGACTGAAGGTGGCGGCCAGCGCCATGGCGAGGAAGGCCAGCCAGAGGGAGAGCGTCATCGTTGTCATGCCGCCAGTATCCTGCCCCGCAAGGCAATTAAAAATACCTTAGAATTAACAACATCTTTAACCCATACTTAACAATCGATGGACAAGATGCGCAGCATGGAAGTCTTTGTGCGCGTGGTGGACGCCGGCAGCTTCAGCGCCGCCGCCCGCGCGCTGGACATGTCGACCGTCATGGTGAGCAAGCACATTGCGGCGCTTGAGCAGCTGGTCGGTGCGCGCCTGCTGCACCGTACAACGCGCAGCCAGAGCCTGAGCGAGATCGGCCAGCAGTATGCCGAACAATGCCGCCATATCCTGCAACTGGTGCAGGCGGCGGAAACGGGCGCGCAGGCCATGCGCACCGTCCCGCGCGGCACGCTGAAAATCAGCGCCCCCGCCGCCTTCGGCAGCCGCTGCCTGGCGCCCGCCATGGCCGAATACCTCGAACTGCATCCCGAGGTGAACCTCGAACTGGACTTGTCCAACCGCCTGTCGGACCTGGTGGAGGAAGGGCTGGATGCCGCCATCCGCATCGGGCCGCTCAAGGATTCGACGCTGGTGGCGCGTCCATTGACGCCGCTGCAGATGATGGTGTGCGCCGCCCCGAACTACCTGGCGCGGCATGGCACGCCGCGCAAACCGGACGATCTGTCCCGCCACCGCTGCCTGGACTTTTCCCACTGGCGGCGCAATGCGCGCTGGCAGTTCGGCCCCACGGAAAGCGCCCCTCCGAGCTGCCGCATGCGCTCCAACAATGGCGAAGCCTTGCGCCTGGCGGCAGCCGCGGGCCTGGGGCTGGTGATGCAGGCCGATGCCGTGCTGGCAGACGAAATCGCCGCCGGGCGCCTGGTGCCCGTCCTGCGCGAATACTGGCCGCAGCCACGCCCCATGCACCTGATCTACCCGCGCGACCGCCAGTCCACGCCCAAGCTGGCCAGCTTCGTCGAATTCGTGGTGCAGCGCTTCGGCACCTGAGCCGCTTAGCGGCCGTACTTCTTCAGCAGCTGGATCAGGCGCGTCCGCCCATGGGCACCGTACCAGTCCCAGATTGCTTCCGACGCGGCGCGGTTGTTGTCGTAATAGGCGCGGTTCAGCGCCAGCCAGGAGTTGATGGTGAGGATAGGCTTGCGCAGTCGTACGAACTGCTTGCCGTAACGCTGCGCCACCGAAGCATCCATATCCTCCGGGGTGGAAAGTGAAATGGCAAAGCCGTCGATGCGGCCCAGCTTCAGCTTCTCGAAATTCCGGTCCGGGTTGGCCGCGCCGGCGTCGACTTCCACCCCGGCCTTTTGCAGGTACCTGATGTGCGGCGCACCTTGCGAGACGCCGATGATCTTGCCGCGCAAGACCTGGCCCGGATCGCCATCCAGCGGCAAGCCATCGCGCGCCCGCACGAACACCACGGTGTACAGCGGCAAGGCGCGCGCCGTATCCAGGTTGCCGTGCTTATCGCGCGGATAGACCACGTTCGGCATATCACCCACCACTTCCGGCGCGAACAGGGACATGGCATCGATCGCGCCCTCGTCCAGGCTCTTTTGCAGGCGCGCCGGCGGCATGCGCACGAATTCGGCCCCGCAGTGGGCGCTGGCGGCAGCCTCGCGCGCCAGTTCGGCCAGCGCGCCGGGCGGCTCGGGTGCCTTGGGACCGGAGCCCAGGTAGTACGGCGTCACCGCCTTGTCGGTATAGCCGTAGCGCAGGGCGGGACAAGCCGCGCTGGCCTGGCATGCAAGCACCAGGCCAATCGACAAGGTAAGCAGCCGCAATATGCGCATCGAACTCGGAGGGCGGGTTGAACAACGCGGCCAGTATATCGCAGCCCACCTCCTGGGCGAAGACGATGCCGCCGGCCGCCACCTGGCCCGTCCTGTCCAGACACCTTGATCAGGCCCCTGAACAAAACGTATTCCCATTCGTCTAAAGCGCAATACCCAGCCTTAAAAAGAATGCAGCATGCACATTCACGACATTATCGGCCCTGGATTCGGCCCCACCATCATCGCGCTTAATGCAGCCCTGAGCCTGGCCATGCTCGGCCTGGCATTCGGCGCGCCTGCTGCGCACGCTGAGGACCAGCCGGCCGTCCTGCCGACCATTAACGTCCGGACCAGCGCCGAAGACGACTCGGCCGATACCGCCTACCGAAGCAAGAATGCAACCGTCGGCGTGCTCGGCGAAAATCACTGCAGGACACGCCCTTCAGCGTCAATGTCTTCTCGCGCGAGCTGATCGAAAACAAGCAGGCGCGCTCGCTGGCCGACCTGACCAAGGGCGACGCGGCGATCGGCCTGATGGTGGAGCAGTCCAGCGCCGAGAGCTGGGGCGGGAAAATTCGGGGTCAGGTCTGACAATCGGACAAATTGCCCAAACCCAACCCCGAGCGCCTAGGCGAGATCGCTCGCTTAGGCTTTGAGAAAAATCAAATGTGCGCAGCGGCTGTCCGAATGTCAGACCTGACCCCGAATTGTTGTTGCAGTTGCGCGAGGCGTTCGCGGGCGGTGGCGAGGGCGGGTAGCTTGACGTGGCCGAAGCCGCGTACCGATTCCGGCAGTTGCGCGAGGCGCAGGGCGATGTCTTTGTTGTCGTCGCTTAGGGTCTGCAGTATCTGCTGCACGGCTGCCATATATTCCTCGCGCCAGGCGCGTTCCTGGCGGCGCTCTGAGGTGTAGCCGAAGACGTCGAGGGGCGTGCCGCGCAGGCGCTTCATCCCTGCCAGGGCGCGGAAGCCGGTTTGCATCCACGCGCCATAGGCTTGCTTGCGCGGTTTGCCGTTGCTGCCTTTGCGTGCCAGCAGCGGCGGGGCAAGGTGGAATTGCAGCTTGTAGTCGCCTTCGAACTGTGCGGCGATCTGCGCGGCGAATGCGCCGTCGCTGTGCAGGCGTGCGACTTCGTATTCGTCCTTGTAGGCCATCGCGCGGTACAGGTTGCGTGCGACGGCGCGCGCCAGCACTACCTTGGATTGCTGGCCTTCGATGGCGCGCTCCTTCTGCTCCACCGCGCGCACCAGGGCTACGTAGCGCGCTGCATAGGCTTCGTCCTGGTAGGCGGCCAGCAGGCGGCTGCGGTGTTCGATGATCTGTTCCAGCCCTTGCGGTGCGATGAACTGCACTACCTGCGGCTTGGCGCCGATCACTTGCTGCAGCGTTGCCGGATTGGCGGCGGCCAGGCGGCCCAGCAGGAAGGCGCGTTTGTTCATGTCGATGGCGACGTTGTTCAGTTCAATCGCGCGCATCATGGCGCTGTTCGATACCGGCACCAGGCCTTTCTGCCATGCGTAGCCGAGCAGGACGATGTTGGCGGCGATCGGTTCGCCGAGGGCGCGTGTGGCGAGCTCGGTGGGGTCGAGGCTGGTGACCTGCCCGCTGCCGGCGGCTTGCTGCAGCTTGGCGATCAGGGCGTCTTTGTTCACCACTGCGTCGGGGTTGCGGGTGAATTCGGCGGTCGGCGTTTCGCGGCTGTTTGCTACCACCTGCGTGTGGCCGTGGCCAATCACGGCCAGGGCGTCTGGCATGGCGCCGACCACCAGGTCGCAGGCGATCAGGGCGTCGGCCTGGCGCAGGTCGATGCGTACCTGGTTCAGTTTTTCCGGGGAGGCGGCGAGGCGTACGTGCGACATGACGGCGCCGCCCTTTTGCGCGAAGCCCATGAAGTCGAGCGTGGAGGCGCCCTTCCCTTCCAGGTGCGCGGCCATGGTGACCAGCGCGCCAAGCGTTACGACGCCGGTGCCGCCGATGCCGGCGACCAGCACTTCGAATGGCTGCGCGAAGTCGTGCTGCTTCTGCTGCGGGTGGCCGGCCAGCGCCAGCTCCAGCTGCGCCTGCGTCACCCGTGCTGCTTCGGGCTTTTTCAGCGTGCCGCCGATCACGGAGACGAAGCTTGGACAGAAGCCTTCCACGCAGGAGTAGTCTTTGTTGCAGGAGGCTTGTTCGATCTGGCGCTTGCGTCCGAGCTCGGTCTCCAGCGGCAGGATGGAGAGGCAGTTCGATTGCACGCCGCAGTCGCCGCAGCCTTCGCAGACGGCGGGGTTGATCATCATGCGGCGTTGCGGGTCGGGGAAGACTTCGCGGCCCGGGCGGTTCTTTTTGCGGCGACGGCGCTTTTCGGCGGCGCAGGTCTGGTCGTAGATCAGCACCGTCACGCCTTTGATTTGGCGCAGCATGCGCTGGATGGCGTCCAGTTCCTTGCGGTCTTCCACTGCCACACCCTGCGGCAGCGTGACGCCCTGGTAGCGCGTGGTGTCGTCGGTGACCACCACGACTTTCACGGCGCCTTCGCTCAGCACCTGCTGCACGATCTGCGGCACGCTCAGGCCACCGTCCACCGGCTGGCCGCCGGTCATGGCGACGGCGTCGTTGTACAGGATCTTGTAGGTGATGTTGGCCTTCGCGGCAATCGCCTGGCGCACGGCGAGGTAGCCGGAGTGGTAGTAGGTGCCGTCGCCCAGGTTCTGGAATACGTGCGGTTCGGCGACGAAGCGCGAGGCGGCGACCCATGGCACGCCTTCGCCGCCCATCTGGGTCAGGGTGACGGTGTCGCGGTCCATCCAGGTCGCCATGAAGTGGCAACCGATGCCTGCCAGGGCGCGGCTTCCTTCGGGGACTTTGGTCGAAGTGTTGTGCGGGCAGCCGGAGCAGAAGAACGGGGTACGGCGCACTGCGTCCTGCGACAGGCCGCTGGCGGCGCAGAAGTCCGGCAAGCGGCTTGCCAGGTCGGTTTGCGGGTGCAGCGGGGCGAGCCAGCGCACCAGCACGGGGGCGATGCGCGAGGGGCGCAGCTCGCCCAGCGCCGACAGCAGCGGCGCGCCTGTCGCGTCGGTCTTGCCGAGGACGATGGGGCGTTCGGGCTGGTTGTACAGCAGCTGCTTGATCTGCTCTTCCACCACGGCGCCCTTCTCTTCGATCACCAGGATCTGTTCCAGCCCTTGGGCGAACGACAGCAGGCCGGTCGCTTCCAGCGGATAGGTCAGGCCCGGCTTATACAGGCGGATGCCCAGCTGTTCCAGCTTGTCGAAGCCGAGACCGAGGCGCTGCAGCGCTTCCACCAGATCGAGGTAGGCTTTGCCGGCGCTGACGATGCCGAGCGTGGCGGCCGGCGCCGGCACCACCAGCTTGTCGATCGGGTTGGCGCGCGCAAAGGCCAGCACGGCTTTCAGCTTTTCGTGCACGCGCACTTCAATGCCGAGGCCTGGCAGGTCGGGCCAACGGTAGTGCAGGCCGTCGGCGGGCGGCTGGTAGTCGGTGGGGGCGAGGAAGTCGGGCATTTCCGGAATGTTGACGACGGCGCCGCCTTCCACGGTTTCCGAGATCGCCTTGAAACCGACCCAGGTGCCCGAGTAGCGCGACAGCGCCCATGCGTACAAGCCGAATTCAAGGTATTCCTCGATATTGGCGGGATTCAGGACCGGCATCGACCAGGCCATCAGGGCCTGCTCGCTCTGGTGCGGCATGGAGGACGAGACGCAGCCATGGTCGTCGCCCAGCACCACCACCACGCCGCCGTGCGGCGAGGAGCCGTAGGCATTACCGTGCTTGATCGCATCGCCGGCGCGGTCAACGCCGGGGCCTTTGCCGTACCAAAGGGCGAACACGCCGTCCACCTGGCGCGTGGGATCGCTTTCCACCTGCTGGGTCCCCAGCACGGCGGTGGCGCCCAGCTCTTCATTGATGGCGGGCAGGAATTCGATCTGGTTTGCTTTCAGCAGTTCGGCGGCGCGCCATACTTCCTGGTCGACGGCGCCCAGCGGGGAACCGCGGTAGCCGCTGATAAAGCCGGCGGTTTTCAGGCCGCGCAGTTCGTCCAGGCGCTTTTGCATCAGCATCATGCGCAGCAGCGCCTGGGTGCCGGTGATGAAGATACGGCCGCTCTCGCGCCGCAGGTTGTCGTCCAGGCGGTAGTCCGGGTCCGCCAGCGTCACTTCGCCGCCATAGCCCATTTCCTGCGGGCTTGCCAGCGCCACGCCCTCTTCCATCGAACCCATTTTGTCTCCTTTTTATACCTTGTAATTGGCGTCGATCCGCCTGTACTATCGTGGGCTCTATGGTAGGTTTCCGGGGCCAAAAAAATATTCCTCAATTACTGCGGGATTCAGGCCGAAAGAAACTTTATTTCTCTTTTCGGGCAGTAAATGGAAAATTCCACTTTTGACGCGGCGTCCCGCAAAATCCTTGCTGAACTGCAGAAGGACAGCGCAATCTCCACCAATGAGTTGGCTGAGCGGGTGGGTATGTCCGCTACGCCCTGCTGGCGGCGGCAAAAGGAGCTGGAGGAGAAGAACGTCATCACCCGCTATGCGGCGCTGGTCGACCGCAATAAACTGGGCTTGCGCCAGGTTTGCCTGCTCCACATTTCGCTGGCGCGGCACGATCCGGGCGTGGTGGAGAGCTTTGAGAATGCCATGCGCGTGCGCGAGGAAGTCATGGAGTGCTACGAGGTGACGGGGACGTCGGATTACATGGTCAAGCTGGTGGTGGCGGACATGAACACCTACCACGACTTTCTGCACAATGTGCTGCTGAAGCTCCCCGGCGTTTCGCAGGTGAATACCAGCGTGGCCCTGCGCGAAGTCAAGTACGAGACCGCGCTGCCGGTCTGAATGGCCGGGCTCAGGGCCGCTCGCGGTTGGCCACGTTTCAATCGCGTGCCCTTCCCGCGCCGCCGTGATTATGATGGGCACTCTCGTCTACAAGGAGGCAATCATGAGCAAGCCCACCCAGGCCGGCAAGAATGGCCGCAACAGCAAGCTGGAAGAGACGCAGAACAGCAAAAACGCCGGCAACAAGCAGTCGGCCGAGCCGGGAAACAAAGCCGGCCAGCCGGGCAAGAGCCCGCAATCGCAAGCCGGCAAAAAGTCGAAATGAGAAAAGGCCATGCCCGGCAACGGGCATGGCCTTTTTAGTGAAGCCGGGTCAGGCTGGCTGCGCAGCCTTCTCTTCAGGCGCTGCGTCGGCGATGGTCGCTTCGGTCGTCAGCAGCAGGCCGGCGATGGAGGCGGCGTTCTGCAGCGCGGTGCGGGTGACCTTGGTCGGGTCGATCACGCCGTTTTCCACCATGTCGACATACTCGCCGGTAGCGGCGTTGTAGCCGAAGTTGCCCTTGCCCTCGGCCACCTTGGCCACCACCACGGACGGCTCTTCACCGGCGTTCGCGACGATCACGCGCAACGGCGCCTCCAGCGCGCGCAGTACGATCTGCACGCCTGCGTGCTGGTCGGCATTGGCGCCTTTCAGCTGGGTGATCGCGGCACGTGCGCGCAGCAGTGCTACGCCGCCGCCCGGCACGATGCCCTCCTCCACCGCCGCACGGGTGGCGTGCAGGGCATCGTCGACGCGGTCGCGCTTCTCCTTCATTTCCACTTCGGTGGCTGCGCCAACCTTGATCACGGCCACGCCGCCGGCCAGCTTGGCGACACGCTCCTGCAGCTTTTCCTTGTCGTAGTCGCTGGTGGCCTGCTCGATCTGGGCCTGGATCGAAGCCACGCGCGCATCGATGCGCTGCTGTTCGCCGGCGCCGTCGATGATGGTGGTGGCTTCCTTCTGCACTTCGATGCGCTTGGCGCTGCCCAGGTGCTCCAGGGTGGCTTTTTCCAGCGTGTGGCCGGTTTCTTCCGAAATCACAGTGGCGCCGGTCAGCACGGCGATATCTTCCAGCATGGCCTTGCGGCGGTCGCCGAAGCCCGGCGCCTTGACGGCGGCCACTTTCAGGATGCCGCGCACCGAGTTCACCACCAGGGTTGCCAGCGCTTCGCCTTCCACATCTTCCGCCACGATGAACAGCGGCTTACCGGCCTTGGCCGATTGCTCCAGCACCGGCAGCAGTTCGCGGATATTGCTGATCTTCTTGTCGCACAGCAGGACCAGCGGGTCATCCAGGCGCGCCAGCTGCTTGTCCGGATCGTTGATGAAGTATGGGCTCAGGTAGCCGCGGTCGAACTGCATGCCTTCCACCACATCCAGCTCATTCTCCAGCGACTTGCCGTCTTCCACCGTGATGACGCCTTCCTTGCCCACCTTCTCCATGGCCTGGGCGATGATGTCGCCGATGGCGCTGTCGGAGTTGGCCGAAATGGCGCCCACTTGCGCGATCTCCTTGCTGGTGGCGATCGGGCGCGAGATCGCCTTCAGCTCGTTGATCGCGGCGGCAACGGCCTGGTCGATGCCGCGCTTGAGATCCATCGGGTTCATGCCGGCAGCCACGTACTTCATGCCTTCCTGGACGATGGCCTGGGCCAGCACCGTCGCGGTGGTGGTGCCGTCGCCCGCCACATCGGCGGTCTTGGAGGCGACCTGTTTGACCACTTGCGCACCCATGTTTTCCAGGCGGTCCTTCAGCTCAATTTCTTTGGCGACCGAAACGCCATCCTTGGTAATGGTCGGTGCGCCGAAGCTGCGCTCAATCACCACGTTGCGGCCTTTAGGGCCCAGCGTGACCTTGACGGCGTTGGCCAGTACATTGACGCCCTTGACGATGCGGGTGCGGGCGTCCTCATTGAATTGAACGTCTTTTGCAGTCATGTTCTTTCTCCCTAAAACGGTTGGACTCAGGCGGCTTTGGCGGTGGCGCTGGTTGCGGCGTGCTCGATCACGCCGAGGATGTCTTCCTCGCGCAGCACCAGCAGTTCTTCACCGTCAAGCTTGACGGCCTGGCCGGCGTATTTGCCGAACAGGACGGAGTCGCCGACCTTCACGGCCAGCGGGCGCAGGCCGCCGTCCGGCAAGGCGCGGCCTTGGCCGACCGCCAGCACTTCGCCCTGCTCGGGCTTCTCGGTGGCGGAATCAGGGATCACGATGCCGGAGGCAGTTTGGCGTTGTTTTTCAATTCGCTTCACAATAACCCGGTCATAGAGGGGACGAATGTTCATCTCTTCAATCTCCAAATGGTGGTCAGATCATTTAAAAAGTGAATCGGTCCAGTCGATGCTGGAGCCAGACTTCAGCGTTTCCGGAAATATGTTTTCGGTTTTTCCTTTTCAAGACGGTTGCCGCAGGCAGGTTGTAACAAAATGTTTCAGGGCACGATCAGGTGCTTGTGATGCCCAAGCTGGTACACCACGCGCTGCCCAGGCGCCGGCGGCGATGGCCGCACCGGACAGTCGGACTGCCGCCCGCCATCGGCGCCCAGGCTGTCGTCCAGCGGACCAACGCCCGCCCACACGCCGCCCTTGACGGGCTGGAACAGCCACTGCTGGTAACCGCGCTGTGCGGCCAGCGCCATCTGCGCCAGACGGACGTCCAGGTCGCCGCCCAGCACCGGCTCCTCCGGATAGCCAGCCGGGTTGTCGCCGAAAGCAAGGCGGCAGGCAAACGCCTCGCTATCGGGCGCGCCGGCGGTATTGCAGGCACGCAGTTGCTGGCGCTCCAGCTGCCAGGCCCCCAGCCGCCAGGCCGCTTCCAGCAGGGCTTCTTCCGCCGCTGTCGGACTTAATCCGGGACCGTCGAACTGCAATGCCGAACTGGGCACCGCGCGCGCCGGCATTGGCACGCCTTCCAGGTGCAACGGCGTCGCGCGGCGGAAGCCGTGCCAGTGCAGGAATAGCAGCAAGGGCGTATCGGGCCAGTCGGCGCGCGTGGCGCTGACAGCAAAGAGGGGTAAGCCCATATCGGAAATGTGCGCGGAAAGTGCATCGAAGATTTGCATGGCAAAGTCCTCCTGCCCGCGCCTCAATGTACGTAAGGCCTGCCGCCTGTCGCCGCCTCGGCCACGGTGCGGGAAGAACCGCCCAGCAGCAGTTCCTCGCATTGGGCGGCTTGCTGCTGCGCCTGGGCCAGCGCCTGCATATAGTTTTGCAGCTGCAGCAACGACGGTACCGAGCCGCGCCCTTTCAGGGCCACTGCCCCCAGGGCGGCGATCTCCGCCATCAGCCGGCTCGCTTTGTCATGCGCGGCGCGCAGGGCCGCCAGACTGTCCAGTAATGCCTCATCATGTTCCATAGTCACTCCTCATGAATACATAACAGGGCAAATTATCTAGGGACGGCGGGCGCGGAAATCAAGTTCCGCGCATGTCAGGAAACTTCCCGCCCAGCCTTAGTCGCGCCCCAACGCCCACTGCCCGGCGCCGCCCAGAGCGGTGGACAGCACGACGCACAGCATGAACAAGCCATGCAGGTTGCCCAGGACGGGCGCACCGTGCATCCAGCCCACCACCAGCGGATAGGCCACCACGGCCGTCAGCAACACACTGGCATAAGGCATCAGGAAGCCGAGCACGATCAGCGCCCCGCACAGCATTTCGGCCACGTGCAGGGCCCAAAAACCGGCCCCGCCCAGGGTGGACGGGAAGGCGGCATGCCGCAGGGCTTCAAAGCCCATGAGGATTGCCATGCTGCCAATGGCAAGGCGCAGGAAGAAACGGGATGCATCGAGACGGGATTTGGAAACTGCCATGGCACTCTCAGGTTTCGGTAAAAGCGCACATTATGACCGTTCCGCGCCCGATTGTTGAGCCGGAATCAAAAGACTTTGGCGGATACAGGGCTTAATCCGCAAGTATTGCTTCTGTACAGTGCGATCCATTCCAACTGAACGAGAAGTTGCAAATGAGATCATCTAGCGCACTGCTTGCCCTGGCCACCGGCGCCTTCGCCATTGGCACCACTGAATTCGCCCCAATGGGCCTGCTGCCCGTGATCGCCGATGGCGTCGGCGTCAGCATTCCCTCCGCCGGCATGCTGGTCTCCGCGTACGCGGTAGGCGTCATGCTGGGCGCGCCGATCATGACTTTGCTGTTCAGCCGCTTCGGCAAGCGCACCGCGCTGATGTCGCTGATGCTGATTTTCACCGTCGGCAACCTGCTGTCCGCCTTCGCACCGGGCTATACGACCCTGCTGGTGTCGCGCCTGGTCACCAGCTTGAATCACGGCGCCTTCTTCGGCATCGGCGCCGTGGTGGCCGCCAGCGTGGTGCCCAAGGAAAAGCAGGCCAGCGCCATTGCCGCCATGTTCATGGGCCTGACCGTCGCCAATATCGGCGGCGTACCGGCCGCCACCTGGATCGGACAGCAAGTCGGCTGGCGCATTGCCTTCGGCGGCACCGCAATCCTCGGTTTGCTCACCATGGCCGCACTCTGGCTGGCATTGCCCAAGGGTGAACCCGGCGCACGCCCCGATGTACGCCGCGAGCTGAAGGTGCTGACCAGTCCCGGAGTCCTGCTGGCAATGGGCACCACCGTGCTCGGTTCGGGCGCCATGTTCGCCCTCTACACCTACGTCGCCCCGATCCTGGCGGACATCACCCACGCCAGCCCAGGCTTCGTGGCCTTCGCACTGGTCCTGATCGGCATCGGCTTCACCATCGGCAACAGCCTGGGCGGCCGCCTGGCCGACTGGTCGCTCGATGGCGCGACCAAGCTCATTCTCGCCCTGCTGGCAGCCACCATGGCATTGCTGCCGATGGTGATGGCGACCGAAGCCGGCGCCGCGATCGGCTTGGTGGTGTGGGGCGCAGCCGCCTTCGGCATCGTGCCGCCGGTGCAGATGCGCGTGATGCAGGCCGCCTCCCAGGCACCCGGCCTGGCTTCCTCGGTCAACGTGGGTGCGTTCAACCTGGGCAACGCGGTCGGCGCCGCCCTTGGCGGGGTAGTGATCAGCCAGGGCTTCGGCTACGCCGCAGTGCCCTGGGTCGGCGCCGCGCTCGCAGCCGGCGGCCTGGCCCTGGCCTGGATAGGCAAGCCAAGCCAAAGCGCAGCGCCATCCACCGCGCCCAGCGCCTGAATCGAAAACGATATAAATAATTTTGCTTGAAGGAGCCGTCCCCATGAACGCAACCCTGGCCCGCCTGACCGAGGGCGGCTTCAGCATCGGCATCGAAGCCCCGCTGGACAACGACTGGACCCACGCTGGCGAGCAGGCCCGCCAGCAGGCAGGCCGCCTGCCCGGCGAACCAGACCTGCAGCGCCACGCGGAACTGGCGCAACTGGCCGACCGCCTGGGTTTCCGCGCCCTGTGGGTGCGCGACGTGCCAATCTACGACCCATCCTTCGGCGACGCCGCCCAGGTATTCGAGGTGTTCTCCTACCTCGGCTACCTGGCCGGCATCACGCAGAACATCCTGCTCGGCACCGCTGCTGTGGTACTGCCGATCCGCGAACCGCTGCTCACCCTGAAATCCGCCGCCACGGTGCAGCGCCTGAGCGGCAACCGCCTGCTGCTGGGCGTTGCCAGCGGCGACCGCCCGGTGGAATACCCGCTGTTCGGGCGCGACTTTGCAGGGCGCGGCGAGAATTTCCGCAGCCAGGTAGCACTGCTGCGCGACGCCGCCCAATCCAGCCTGCCATCCGGCCTGCAGCTGTTGCCGCGCACGGAAGCACCACCGCCCCTCCTCGTCGCCGGCCTGGCGCAGCAAAGTCCGGAGTGGGCCGGCGCAAACATGGACGGCACCCTGGCCTATCCCGGCACAGCGCAAGACCATGCCCGCCGCGTCGCGGCCTGGCGGGCGGTGGCAGGCGCCAAGCCCTACGCCACCTTCATCCACCTGGACTTGAGCGAAAACCCGGACGAGCCCATGCTGCGCTGGCGCTTTGGCTTTCGCGGCGGACGCAATGCCCTGCTCGCGGAACTGCAGGCCCTACGCGCCGCCGGGGTCGATCACGTCGGCCTGCATTTCCGCCGCAACCGGCGTCCACTTGATGAAACGTTGCGCGAAATCGCCGAATACGTGATGCCGGTCTTGTAAGACCTAAAACTCTTACCCATCACATGTTGCGGGCCGTCAAAACGCCCGCTACGCGCATTCGAAAGTCTGGAAAAATAGTGCAATAATGATGCATAAATAGTGCATCACGGAGTAAGCATGGATAGCGCAGAAATGATCACTCCTCCAGGCGAGGTTGCTCCCGTTTTCAATCGCAACTTCGATGCGTTTATGGATTTCCTCAATGCTGAGGCAAGTCCATCGATTTCGCCGAAACGGTTCGGACTGGTTTTCAGGGTCGATATGCAAACCCTCGCCTCCCAGGCACACGTGCATAGAAATACCCTTAACCGGGCGCCGGACGCAGAAACGGTTCAGTCATACTTGCGCGATTCTCTTCGCGTTATACGTGCGGCCACTGACGTGTCCGCCAGTATTGAAAAAGCACTTTTCTGGTTCAAGAACAATCCATTGCCGGTGTTCGACTACAAGACACCACAGGAGCTCGTCTCGGAAAAACGCACCGAAGCCCTCATCAAATACCTTCAATCGCTCCGAGCCGGTTACACCGGATGATCGTCGCCTCGTTCAATTCGGTCGCCTACCGGGTCCATCAGCCGAAATGGTCGTTTGCCCCAACCTCAGGGGCGGGTGCTGGCATCTCTGGCGGTCGTGCCAACCGGCCGGGCGTCAACGCGCTTTACCTGTCGTTGGAGTTGGAGACCGCATTGTCCGAATATCAGCAGCTTGACCCCCTCCTTCCTCCAGGACTCATGGTCAGCTACAAGGTGAGTGTCAACTCAATTGTGGACTTTCGAGCGGGCTATACCAGCGACTGGACCCCGATTTGGCAGGACTTTTACTGCGACTGGCGAAACATGCATTTCAACCAAGGGATCGAACCACCCTCCTGGGTCATCGGCGACCAAGTTTTGGAGGCGGGCGCCAAAGGCATCCTGTTCAACTCGACGATCACCGGCGGCACTAACCTGGTCATATACCCGGATGCACTCACTGCGCTGGATAGCATCACCGCGTACGACCCCAACAACGCACTTCCAAAGAATCAACAGTCTTGGGAATAGCGCCCGAGGTGGGTTTGCTGGTTAACCAAGTGGAGGATATTTGAAGTGACAGAATACTCGCGTTCACGGCCAACTCGCGTAGACGGCCAACCGAGGCCGTTTCAGGATAGCATTGCTACCCAAGCGAGGTAGCAACCAAGCGTATTGAGGGGTTTTGAACGCAAAAAAGCCGGGGAATTCCCGGCTTTGCGCAAGCTAAGTGCTTGATTTTTTTGGAGGCGAGGGCCGGAATCGAACCGGCGTACACGGCTTTGCAGGCCGCTGCATAACCACTTTGCTACCCCGCCGTTGAGGCGTTTGAATCAGCTGATTTGCTGCTTCAGGAATTCTGGAGCGGGAAAAGAGTCTCGAACTCTCGACCTCAACCTTGGCAAGGTTG